>JAFVQA010000074.1 GCA_017505015.1 Clostridia bacterium | reverse complement strand
GTGAAAAAGCTTTGTTGAAATCCGCTCTTGAAACCTGCAATTTTTCCAATAAAAAGTCAATTTCTATTTCTTTGCCTGATGCAAATAAAACTGCTTCAAGTTTATTTGCCAAATTTTGTTTATCCATCTATTTGTTCCTCTTTGTCAAATTCTCCAAGTGGAATATAAGCATCCTTGTAATCAGGATTTTTTTCTATAAAAATTTCTTCAAACGCATCGTTTTGTTTTACATAAACGTATTGAAATTTAAGCAATTCAAGCATTGCTGAAAAAGTAACGACAACTTCCATTTTAGTAACAGAGTCATCAAACAATTCTGAAAACATTACCTGTTGTTTTTTGTTTAGTGCATCTTGAATAAAAATGATTTTATCTGCAACACTGAACTGGTCTCGTTGAATATGTTTTGCCTGATCATCATCGTTGCGAATGCTGACTTTGTGTAACAATTTTGCAAAAGCATCAAGCAAATTGTCAAGAGACATATCTTTTGCAATATATCGTGCACTTTGTTTGCTTTCTTCTGCCTGTTTGTAAACCCTGTTTATAGTTTCTTTTGTTTTAAGTTTTTCTGAAACTTCTTTAAATCGTTTATATTCTTCCAGATCACGAATAAATTCTTGTTCTGGTGATTCTTGTTGAGTTTCACTTAGCATAACTGGCAACAATGAATGTGACTTTATTTCCATAAGAGTTGCAGCAATTGCCATATATTCACTTGCTTTTTCTACGTCAATTGTAGAAATTTGATTCATATACGTCAAAAACTGGTCGGTAACCTGCGAAATAAAAATGTCTTTTATTTCTATTTTAGCCTCTTTTACCAGGTGCAAAAGCAAATCAAGTGGGCCTTCGAAATTATTAAGTTTAAGTTCAAGCTCGCTGGCTTTATAAATTTGTTCTTCCACCTTTTACCTCACATAAGACCGAAAAGTCCCCAAAAAGACATAAACAAGTCGATTATCATATTTCTGAACGTAACAACGTACCAACTGAATGGAGAAAATATTGGCAGATAGTCAAGCAAAATAACAGCCAACAAAATATACAAACTATATTGTCTGAAAAACTCGAGAACTTTGTTGCTAGGTTTGCAATATGCCTCCATTATTCTGTATCCGTCCAAAGGAAACAATGGCAAAATGTTGAATAATGCCAAACCAATATTGAGCAAAACAGAATAGAACAAATAGAAATATATGATATAGACAATCATATATACAAATCTGTTTGCAACAAGAATGTCTGCTGGAACAAAAGTTGCAATGCACAAAAACAAACCTGTATAAACAAAAGCGCAAATAAGGTTTAAAATAACCCCTGCTGATGCAACAAGAGCAGAATCTTTGCGTGGATTTTTAAGGTTGTAATAATTTACTGGCACAGGTTTTGCCCAGCCAAAACCTGCAATCAAAAGCATTGCAGCACCCAAAAAGTCAACGTGTTTTAAAGGGTTGACAGTCATTCGTCCATAAAGTCTTGCTGTGTTGTCACCACATTTGTTTGCAACGTATGCGTGCGCATATTCGTGAAAAGACAATGCCATGAGCAATGCAAGAACAAAAGCAACAAGACACAATATGCCCTCCGCTTTTGTTGGAATGATCGAATTTATAAGTGCTGGTGGATTGTTTAAAATATCAAATATCATAATTTTTACCTTATTTTACAATATAGCAATAAAATGTTGATTTGTCAATTTTTATATAAATATATAAAAAAGAGAGCTAATGCCCTCTTTTTACCAATTTGTTATAAATTCTTTAACGTTATCAAAAAATCCTGATTTTTCAACGTCATATTTTGAAATCAAATTTGTTTGTGCAATAATTTTGTCATTTTGTTTTACGTATGCTTTACCTAAAACGTCACCTTGTTTTAATGGTGCTTTAATATTTTTGTCAATTTCTATAACTAAATCACCAAAATTTTCGCCTTTTTTGCCAAAAACAACAAGTTTATCCTGAACAATAATATCTGCCGTTTTGTTTTTTGATCCCAAAACTGTTGCTTTTTGTTTTATATCATCACCTTTATCAAAATAAATTTTACTTTGATAGTTTGCAAAACCAAAATCAAACAGTTTTTTACTTTCATCAAAACGTGTTTTGCTGTCTGGTCCGCCAATAATAACTGAAATAAGGCGCATATCATTTCGTTTTGCAGTTGATGACAAACAATGCATTGCTTCTGAAGTGTACCCTGTTTTACCGCCATCGCAACCGTTATATTGTTTTATCAGTTTGTTTGTGTTTGTAAGTCCTGTAATTCTGCCACCAGGGTGAACAAAATCGTCCATCCAGATTGTCGTGTATTTAAAATAATCATCATGCTTTATAAGAGCGCTAAACATTTTTGCAACATCATGTGCAGTAGAAAATTGCCCAGGAGCAGGCAAACCCGTGCAGTTGACAAAAACAGTGTCGTTCATATTGAGCGATTTTGCCTTTTGATTCATTAAATTTACAAACCCCTCCACACTGCCTGCAACGTGTTCTGCCATGGCAACGCAACTATCATTTGCAGATGCAATGGTTATGCTTTTTAGCAAATCATCAACTTTATATTGACTGCCCGCATCTAAAAATGCTTGTGAACCACCCATTGATGAAGCTCTTTGGCTGACAGTAACCATTTCATCAAAATTAAGTTTGCCTTGCTGAATATTATCAAAGCACAAAAGTAAGGTCATGATTTTTACCATACTTGCAATTGGTCTTTTTTCGTCTGCATTTTGCTTAAACAAAATTTCACCTGTATCTGCCGACATCAATATGGCACATTTAGACTGCATTTCCATTTCATTTGCGCTTGCCGACCCACAACAGAAAAATGAAAGAAGCACAACAACAAGTGCAACGAAAATAAGAATTTTATTTTTCATAATCACCTCGTGCTTTTAGTATTTTTCATAACAAAAATTTTATGTGCACCCCAGCAACATATGCAAAAACACGAAATGTAAAACTGAAAGCAAAAATGCAAAAATTATGCAACAAATCAGCAAATATACATTGAAATGAATAAAAATACAGTGTTTTGATATATTATGTCAATAATAATATATTAAAATTTGACATATTTGAAACAAAAACAGAAATTCTGACAACAAAATAACTGCAGAAAATAAAACGGTTTTTAAAAATGCAAAAGTTAAAAATGCATATTTTAATACACAATAAAAACAAAATCCCCTTGCAAACGGCAACAAAAACACCAAAAAATTTAGTCGATTTAAACTGACCAAAACTATTGCAAACGTTGTGATAATTGCAAAATTTAAAAACAAAAACAACCAGCACTTAAAAAAATTTTGTGCAAAAAGCCAGTTGGAACAGAAGAATTTTGTATTCAAAATTGCCCCTATCACAAAACCAGAAACAAACGTGATCATGACTAGAAAAACAAATTTTTTATTGTTTTTAAAATCATATAAAATATCACAAAACAAATTATGAAGGAATTTTAACATATGATATTTTATTTGTTTTTAAACAAAATATTCATGAAAAAAGAGCAGGAATTTTTCCCGCCCTAATTTATATTTAAAATTAATATTTTCTTT
>JAFVQA010000015.1 GCA_017505015.1 Clostridia bacterium | reverse complement strand
GTATTTTTTAGCAGAGTTAGCGTCTCTTTCAATGTTGCCAACGATTTCTGCATAAGTTTTTGTTGCTGTGTCAAAACCAAAAGAACATTCGATATCTTCGTTTTTCAAGTCGCCGTCGATAGTTTTTGGGCAACCGATAACTTGAACACCAGCATTGTTAGCAGCAAAATATTCTGCCAAAACAGCCGCGTTAGTGTTAGAGTCGTCACCACCGATAATTACAACTGCAGTGATGCCGTGTTTTTTGCAAACTTCACTTACGATTGCAAATTGTTCTTTAGTTTCGAGTTTTGTTCTGCCAGAACCAATGATGTCAAAACCACCAGTGTTTCTGTATTGGTTGATATATTCGTCGTCAAAAATGATATAGTCATCTTCAATAAGACCACTTGGACCGCCTTTAAAACCATAAAGGACGTTGTCTTTGTTTGTTGCTTTCAATGCATCATACAAGCCACAAATAACGTTGTGACCGCCAGGTGCCTGACCACCAGAAAGGATAACGCCTACAACTTGCTTTTTAGCAGGTGAAGTGTTTGCACCTTTTTCAAAAACGATCTCTTTTTTGCCATATGTATTAGGGAAAAGAGCTTTAATTTTTTCTTGGTCAGCTACGCTTTGAGTTTCTCCGCCTTCTTTAACACAAATGTCAGCAATGCCGTTTCTGAGCATGCCAGGAAGTTTTGGAGAATATTCATATCTGGCTTGTTGCAATGATGAAATTTTCATAACTAAATCTCCCTTGTTAAAAATTTGGTATAAATTTTATACAAATATATTCTAATATATTTTATCGCAAAAGTAAACAACAAAAATAAATTATGTTAACAAATTGTTTTATCAATATAAAAGGCGTGTCATTGTATAGTTGCATTTTTTTGCAATTTGTGTATAATTAAATAAATTGCAAAATCAATCTAAATTTTAGTTTAAGGTTGTTTTGCTAAAACGAGGTAATTATGGAAGAAAAAGATATTTTGCAACCCGAAGTTGCAGAACAAGTTGAAAAACAGCCAGAACTGGAAGTTGTTGCACAGGTTGACGGCGAAGTTGCAAGTTTTGACCAGCAACCAGCTGACGTCCAGCCTGCTCCACCGGTAGAAGTGCCAGTGGCAGATATTGAAAAAGACGTGCAAACAGTTTCTGCAGATGAACAAAAAAGCATTGATGCAGCACAAAAAAAGGCACAGAGAGAATATCAGGTTGCTTTTGGTGACAGACAAATTCGCAAACCAAGCAAATTTATCAGCGTTACTATTGCTGTTGTAATTATTGCATTGATTGCATTTTTTGTTACAACAAAAATACCAATGTTTTACAACTGCATGGTGCCTTCAAGTGCCAAAGCAGTAGAATCATTGTTTGAAGAAACAGACATTAAAGAGGCAGATGCAGGCGAAACTTTGTGGGCAGTGTGGTATGAATATGATGCAGACGAAGCTAAAAAAGACTTCAAACTTATGCCAGGCAGCACTTATAACAGCCAAAACCCACAAAAACCAAGCGAAGACGTTTTTGCTGTTCTTGACGAAAATGCAATTGATATGGCAGAGTCTTTTGCTCAACAAAACTGGCTCATCTGCAACAAAAAAACAAGCTCAGCCGTAGATATGGAAAGCGTTAAATACGTTACAGTCATCTGGTATGAGTTTGACAGTGTAGAAGACAGCAAAACTTATGCCGAAATGCAAAAAGCAAAATACAATGGCCAATACGAACATAAAAACGCATTGTTCTATCAACTTGGCATGGTAAAAGGCAGTGGCGAAGGTTTTGTATACGACGCATGGTACAACGGTGGCAAATTTGTAGAAGTTTATGCAACTGATGCCGCTTTTGCCGAACTCGTTCGCAACGAAATCAACTACGCTGCATAATCCTGTGTGTTTCAAAAACGCACACACGTTTTAACAAAAAACAAACAATAAAGACGGACATTTTGTCCGTCTTTATTGTTTTCAATTCAATTTTTTACAGTTTTTCCCGCCCCAACAAATAATCGGCAGAAACGTCAAAAATATCTGCAATTTTTGCCAACGTTTGCAAGTTTGGTTGTGAGGTGCCGTTTTCATACCTGATATAAGACGGCTGACTTATGCCAAGCATTTGGGCAACCTCTCTTTGGGTATACTCAAACTCTTTTCTCAATGCAAGCAGTCTTTCTTGAAAAACTTTCATATTGACAATTATAGCAATATGCTATAAAATTTTATAAAATATAGCAATTTGCTATCAAAAAAAGGAGATAACTATGAGCAAATTTACAAAGTGGATGCGCGTTGCATTGATAACAGTGCTCTGCCTTGCTTTGTCACTTTTGTTTGTAGCCTGTGGTGAACCTGGTGAAAAGGGCGACAAAGGCGACAAAGGTGACACAGGTGCAACAGGCACTGGCATTGTGTCAATAGTTAAAGACGGCACAGAAGGCAACGTTGATACCTACAAAATCACTATGTCAGATGGCACCGTGAGCATTTTTACCGTAACAAATGGTAAAGACGGTGCAGACGGTAAAGATGGTGTTGACGG
>JAFVQA010000014.1 GCA_017505015.1 Clostridia bacterium | reverse complement strand
GTCTACGTTAAGAGGTTCGTCAAGGCTCACCTCGTTTTTGCGACGCACCACTTTGCGAAGGTGCATTAAAATTTCGTTTTCTATACACCTGCTGGCATATGTTGCCAATTTTATTTTTTTGTCCACGTCAAAACTGTTGACTGCCTTTATAAGACCTATTGTTCCTATAGAAATAAGATCCTCTACGTCTATGCCAGTGTTGTCAAACTTTTTTGATATATAAACAACCAAACGCAAATTTCGTTCTATCAGTGTGTTTTTTGCATTTATGTCACCTTGTTTGTGCAAAAGCAAAATTTCTTGTTCTTCTTGAGGTGACAGTGGTTGTGGCAATACCTCTGTCCCACTGATATAACACACGATTTTTTCGTTGATAAAATTGATTTTTAAAAAACTTTTAAGCATTGACAAAAACTTCATATAAAATATCCTCTCACAATCAAAACATTTTTGCATTTAACAACAAGTCACAATCGAAACAACAGGTTTTGTCACCCAAGCCAATCAAAACAGCACGTTCTTTGCCGTCCGCAACAAATTTGTCCACGCCAAAAACAAGCATTTTTTTATTGCCAGTCAGCGTTGACACCCGAATATATCTTGGGTCTTTTAGCAATGGTTGTTTTGACGAAACACCTTCTGCCAGCAATGCGCTGAAAAACAAATGACTTTGTTTTGACGTTGTTATAACGACAGGCAAACCCGTTGCCGTGTCGCACAGTTGATTTCCACTGTCTAAAAAACCTTTTGCAACAAACTTTTTGTTTTTAACGGTTATTTCCACATCATATTCAAAGGTGACGTTTGTTTTTTTTGAGTTAACGTATGCCACAAGGTTTTTTGCCACAAAGCCAAACACAAGCAAACCGCCCGCAAACAAAATCAACGGGCTGTTTGACACAACAGACAAATCTTGTTGCAGGGCAAAATTCTGCTTTGTTAAAAAATATATGCCGACAAGTGTGCCACCCATTCCAAATGTCAAACCCCAAAACAAAAGTAAATTTGCAAAAAACTGTTTTTTTGTTTTATAACCACCCAGCACAAAAACAATGCCAACCGACAAACACAGTTTTGCAGCCAAAGCAAAACTGCCAAGGTTTAGCAATGGTAAAAACACAGCAACTGCCGTACCAAAAAACGTTGCACAAACCAACCGCAGTTTTGTCACCTTTAGCCTTGCAATTTTTTTGACACACAAAAGCAAAATAAAATCGAAAACAAAATTGTTTGCAAAAACACTTTCGATATATACCGTCATCGTGCAAAAAGTTTAAACCACACAGGCAAACGCAAAAAACCGTTTTTTGTGCTTTTGACAGTATTTTTGTCAAAACAAAGATATTGCAAAAAATGCAAAAGCCCCTTTTTCAAGGGACTTTTGCTTTGTTTTTTTACTTTTTGATTATTAAAACTTTATTTAATGTTGAGATATTGTTTTGGGCAAACGTGTTTGCCGTCTTTAAGCATTTCGAAATGCACGTGAGGGCCTTGTTTAAACTCGAGATATCCTGTGTCACTTGCCTGCCCGATAACGTCACCTTTTTTAACTTTGTCACCCTTTTTTACTTTTGGGTCGTTTGCAAGTGACGCATAGATAGATTTAAGTCCGTCACCATGGTCTATAATGATTTTTGTGCCGTGTTCGTCATCGACAGAAACACTTTCAACTGTGCCATCTGCAACCGCTTTTACGTCTTTGCCTTTTGTTGCTACAAAGTCAATGCCACGGTGGGTTGTCCATTCGTTAAGTGTTGACGAATAAACAAAATCGTCACCCTCGGTATAATCCATTGCAATAGTATACTCTGCAAGTGGCAAATCGAAACTGATTGGCTCGTTGTCTACGTTTGTGTCACCACCACTTGGAACATCTGTGTTGTCACCATCACTTGGAATATCAGGCGTAGAGTTTGTTATTCCACCACCACCAATAATAACGTCTGGCAGGTTTGACTTTTTGCTTGACGTTTCTGCAACGACAATTGCAATAATTGCCACAATGCAACCAACAATAACAAGCATTGCCGCGTTTCTTTTTAAAAATGATATAATTTTGTTTTGTTTTTTAGCTTGTTGTGCCATAAATTTCCTCCAACAAAAATTTGTATAGTGAGTTTTTACACAAAAAATTTTTTTATACCTGCAAATTAAAAACTGCCCATTATAACTGGTGTGCCCACCGTGATAAACTTTCCGTCAAAAGCCACCTGAAAGTTTGTCGTCAGGTTTTTTGTAATACCAAGTTTTTGCGAAAAGCCCTCAGCAACAACAATGCCCTCTGCGTTATATTGGCTTTTTATTTTACCAAGACATTTGCACGTTTGATAAAAATCGTTTAAGTCACCTGCAAACTTTACCGATTGCCCTACAACATTTTTGACTTTGGTTTTTTTTGCAGTTTTTGTTTTGCATGTTATGTGATAGATATTGCCGTTTTTTAAAATATTGCACCCACTTGGTGTTTGCATTTGCGTTGAATAAAAAGTATATTCGCCGTCAAAATCAAGACTTGCTTTTTGAGCTGGCATATGTAAAAACAACGCAAGCACGAAACAGATGCACAAAAATATTTTTTGCATAATAAAAACTCTTTGCTTTGTATTGCAAAGAGTTTTGACAACAAGTTTGGGTTTTATACAAAAAAAAGAGAGCAAAATTTGCTCTCTTTAAAAATTATTCGTAAAGTTTGCTAACTGGCAAGTCACTGTATACTCTTTCGATAGCTTCTGCAAACATATCTGCAACAGTAACAACTTTGATTTTGTCAATAAGTTTTTCTTCTGGCAATTCGATAGTATCCAAAACAACAACTTCTTTAAGAACTGATTTTTCGATACGTTCGATTGCAGGGCCACTCAAAACGCCGTGTGAGCAACAAGCATAAACTTCGCAAGCGCCACCAATTTCTGCAATGGCTTTTGCACCTTGTGTAATTGTGCCTGCTGTGTCAATCATGTCGTCAAGCATAAGTGCTCTTTTGCCTTTTGCATCGCCGATGATGTTCATAACTTCCATAACGTTGGCACGTGGACGACGTTTGTCAACGATTGCAAGTGTGGCATCAAATTTGCTTGCCATTTTTCTGCTGCGAGCAACACTGCCTACGTCTGGAGAAACAACAACTGTGTTTTCGCCGTTAAAGCCTTGTCTTGTAAAATATTTTGCAAGAACTGGCATGCCCATAAGGTTATCTACAGGGATATCAAAGAAGCCTTGAACCTGGCTTGAGTGCAAATCCATTGTCAAAACTCTGTCTGCACCTGCTTTTTCCAAAAGGTTTGCAACGAGTTTTGCTGTGATTGGGTCACGTGCGCGTGCTTTTCTGTCTTGTCTTGCATAACCAAAATATGGGATAACTGCTGTAATACGTGATGCAGATGCACGTTTGCAAGCATCGATCATAACGAGCAATTCCATAAGGTTGTCGTTTACTGGTGTAGAAGTAGATTGAATAAGAAAAACATCACAACCACGAACAGTTTCTTTAATGTTGATTGCTACTTCGCCATCGCTGAATTTGCCAACTTCCATATTGCCGAGTGGCAAACCAAGTTTGTCAACAATTTTTTTTGCCAATGATTTGTTTGAGTTGCCTGAAAAGATTTTTACCTGACCATGCATACCGTGTCCAATCATTTTTTTAATCCCCCTGAGGTTTACATATATTTACCATTCAATTCTACACTTTTTGTCAAAAACCGTCAATTGAATATAGTTGCATTGACAAAATAAAAACAAAAACGGCTTTAAAGCCGTTTTTGTTTAGTCGAACAAATCGTTTTGATAGTCTTCGCAATAGTGTGCAGTTGGCGAACCGACTGTGTTTACTACTGTGATGCAATCCAAAATACATTTGCCATTGTGGTTGTTGTGTCTGCAGTTTTCTACGTTGCAGTTAATGCGTTGATTTTTTTCCATACAAAATCACCTCCTGCCCTTTATTGTTGGCAAATAGCAAAATAATATACACCTGTTGACAAAACTGACGTTGTATTTTAAAATGCAAATAGGAGATGATATTATGAAAGTAATTTTGTTGAAAGACGTAAAAGCACAAGGAAAAAAAGGTGACGTTATTGACGTTAACGATGGTTTTGCAAAAAACTTTTTGATAAAACAAGGTCTTGCTCAACCTGCAACGACAGACAGTATCAACAGCCTTAACATTAAAAATGCGGCTATCGCAAGACAAAAAGAACTTGAAAAACAAGCGGCAATCAAACTTGCAGGCGAACTTAAAGGAAAAGAAGTAACTGTAAGCATTAAAATGGGTGACAACGGCAAAATTTTTGGCAGTGTTACTGCAAAAGAAATTGCCGAAGCTTTTGTAAAAAGTGGCAAGCAAATTGACAAAAAGCAAATCGTGCTTAAAGACCCTATCAAAAACGTCGGTCAGTTTAAAATAACTATCAAGGTTTATCCTGAAATTTCTGCCGACTGTTTTGTAAACGTAGTGCCAGCAAAATAACATTGCCCCGTTTTTGGGGCAATTTTTTTGTTTAAACCCCTTTTTGATTGACAATATTTGTTGTATATGACAAAATAATTGCACAAAAGGGAGTAGTCAGCACTTTTTTAGTGTGGTTTGTTCGTCATCACGTAGAAATACCGGGCAAACCTTAAACGACAAGACTTTTATTGCAATATGTGCAATAGGAGTCGTTTTTTTTTGCAAAAAACTCCTGTTGCAAAAGAGAGGGATTTTGTGGAATATTTACATTTAGTTGTAGGTTTTGTGCTGTTGATTAAAGGCGCAGACTTTTTTGTAGAAGGCAGCAGTGACATCGCAAGGCTTTTTAAAATACCATCGGTAGTAATCGGCCTTACAATAGTTGCGGCAGGCACAAGTGCACCAGAAGCGGCAGTGAGCATTACTGCAGGTCTTGCAGGAAGCAACGACATTGCTCTCAACAACGTAATTGGCTCAAACCTTTTTAACCTTTTGGTTGTTGTTGGTATATGTGCAGCAATAAAAGTTTTTACTGCAGACGAAGTTATTTTTAAACGTGATTTGCCAATTTGCATTGGCTTGACAGCACTTTTGACAGTGTTTTTATTTGACGGTGTTCTCAACTGGGTTGACGGTTTGATTTTGCTGGTTTTGTTTGTTGCATATATTGCAATGACAGTAATTCACGCAATGAAACACCGCACGCACGAAGACGAAGAACAAAAACAACGCAAATGGTATTTGAGCCTTTTGTTTATTGCAGGTGGTCTTGCAGGCGTTATTTTTGGTGGCGACCTTGTTGTTGACAGTGCAAGCAAAATTGCAGTTAATCTTGGCATGAGCGAAGCATTGGTTGGTTTGACAATCGTTGCAGTTGGCACAAGTTTGCCAGAGCTTGTAACAAGCATAACGGCAGCACGCAAAGGCGACAGCGGCATGGCACTCGGCAACGTTGTAGGCTCAAGCATATTCAACATTGTATTTATACTTGGTTCTTCTTCTGTGCTCAGCACAATTAGCACAAACCCAGATACAATGTTTGACATTTTGTTCTGCCTTGGCGTAACTATTTTTACTTTTGTTGCAATTGCTCTTTGCAAAAAGAAAGTAAACCGACCTGTAGGCATAGCAATGGTATTGCTTTATATTGCATATATGGCGTTTATCATTTTGAGATAACGGTTGCTTTTTCACAGGTGACATATATTGTCAAATAACTTTTACACAAAAATAAAGACAGGCTTGTTAGCCTGTCTTATTTTTTTGTCTTTTTACCAAATGAATGGTATAAGTCTGTATTTTACTTTTTGTTTATATTCGCTGTATCCTGCCAATTCGTTTTCAAGCAGTTTTTCTTCATTTTTTATTCGCATTGCAATAATAAGCGGATATGCCAAAAACACAACAAGTGCATAAAGCGAACCTAAAATTATCGGCATGCTTAAAAACAACAGCAAGGTTGCACTGTACATTGGGTGACGAACAACTGCATAAAGACCTGTGTCCACCACCGTCTGATTTTTTTCTACCTTTATCGTGCGGGCAAGAAAAGTGTTTTGTTTAAATACGAATGCAAGCATAACGTAGCCAATCAAAAACACAACTACACCGACTACAGATATCCACAAAGGCAACATATACCACCCAAAGCGATAATTTAAACCTGCAAGCACAAACCCTGCCACAAACATAAGCCCACTAAGTTTTATAACAAGTTGCTGTTTTCCTTGTTTTTCTTTGGCATCAAGTCGACTTTTGAGCAAATAGGGATTTTTTGCCATCATAACTATGCCGGCAAAAAGCATTGGCACAAACAACACGCCAACGAACAACCAGCCTTGCAGATAATCAAAACTGCCAGCAGGCAAAAACACAAGCACAAACACAAGCATTACGCCAAGCAAAAATTTAAAAACAGCTTCTGCAAACAATTTTTTAGTCATAATTTTTCCTTTTCAATCTGGCACGGCATCTTGTTTTGACACAACGTATGCACTTTTTTCACTTGCCTTTTGCAAACACTTTTGCAAGTCTATGCCCTGTATATATTCAGTAACAAACACAGCACCAAAGCAATCGCCTGCACCAACTGTAGACACAACTCGCACCTTTTTTGCAGGCTCAAAAAACATTTCGTCTTTTTTTGGCAGATATGCATATGCGCCCTTATCCCCACAAGTCAAAAGCACAATCTCAAGGTTTTTATAGGCTTGTGACAGGCTTTTTGCAAACTGTTGAACATTTGCACAACTTTCACCCAAAACCTGTTGAGAAACAAATTCAAACTCGTTGTCGCTCACCTTTGCAACATGGCTGTTTTTAAAACAAAAATCTATTATATCTTTGTTAAAAAAGGGTGCGCGCAAATTTACGTCGCAATATATTTTTGCAAAATTGCTATGCTTTAACAACTTTTGCAAAACCGCTTTGTTGTTTTCACCACGCAATGCAAGTGACCCAAAACAAAACAGGTCAAATTTTTCTTTTGTGACGTTTTGCTCAAATGGAATATAGTCGTATGCCACGTTGTCAACAATGGTATAAGTCGGCACACCTTTTTCATCTAACTCTACATTGCAAATACCCGTTTGTTTGTCACAATCAAACACAAAATCACTTTTAACACCAAACTTTGCAAGATATTGTTTTGCCTGTTTGCCAAGGTCATCTTTACCCACGCAAGAAAGCAAAAAAGACTGCACTCCTTGTTTGGCAACGTGAGCAGAAAAGTTAAAGGGTGCACCCCCTATGCATTTTTTGTCGGGATAAACGTCCCAGATAATTTCGCCAAAAGACAAAACTTTCATATCAATCCTCTAAATGCCCCATGGCAAACTCACAACCACAATATTCCTGTCTGTAAAGACCATATTTTTTAGAAAGCTCTATAGATTGTTTATAACCTTCTTTCTTTTTAAAGTCAGACGGCAAAAATCTGATGCCATATTTTTGTTGCAGTTGCAAACCAATGTTGTTGAGCACCTGTGCATTTTTGTGAGGGCTTACGGTAAGGGTTGTTCCAAAAAACTCACAACCAACTTCTTTTGCTTTTTGTGCAGTTTTTTCAAGACGGAGCATAAAGCATTTTGCACACCTTGCCCCACCTTCTTTTTCATTTTCAAACCCCTTTGCAACAGCCAAAAACTCGTCGTGGTTATAGTCGCAATCTACCAACGTTATAACGTTTTGGTGTGGCAACCTTTCAAGCAGTTGCTTTTGCGTTTCAAGCCTTTTTGCATATTCTTGTGCAGGATATACGTTTGGGTTGTAATAGAAAAGATAAATGTCAAAATGTTGCGTGAGATAGGTCAGCACGTAACTGCTGCAAGGTCCACAACAACTTTGCAACAACAATTTTGGTTTTGGCTGATTGTTTTTTATTTCTTCAAAAATCTGTTCTGTTTGTTTTGAATAGTTTGTTTTCATATTGATATTATACCATTGATAAGCCAAGCAATCAATAACAAACAACACTGTCTTGCGACAGTGTCTTTTTATTTTTGTAAGTTAATTCTGCTTCGTTATAAATAATTGACCTTCATCTATCTGCACCACAACAACTAACGTTTTGGCTGGTTCTTTTTTCTTAAAACGAAAAACACCGTCACGTATGACGGTGTTGTTTCTTGTTTTTATTTTTAATAACCGACCGTAGTCAATTATTTCATTTCTACGTCTGCGTCATCAGGCAAACTTCGTTTTACTGATGCAGACTGCTTTTGCAAACAAAAAAGGTGTTGATTATAC
>JAFVQA010000073.1 GCA_017505015.1 Clostridia bacterium | reverse complement strand
GGTGTTAGCGTTACAGGTGCGCAAATCAATGACGATGGCGAACTTGTTTTGTCATTCAGTAAAGGTGACCCAGTCAACCTTGGCAAAGTAGTTGGCAAAGACGGAACAAGTATAGAAAACGTAACTTTGTCAGACAATGGTGACTTGTCAGTTAAATATGGTGACACAACTATTAACCTTGGCAATATTAAAGGTCAAAAAGGTGAAGACGGTGTTAGTGTTACAGGTGCACAAATCAACGACGATGGCGAACTTGTTTTGTCATTCAGCAAAGGTGACCCAATAAACCTTGGCAAAGTAGTTGGAAAAGATGGTGTTGACGGCAAATCTGCATATGAAATTTATAAAGAAAAGAACCCATCTTACACAGGTGATGAAGACCAATGGATGAGTGACCTTGTAAACGGCAAACTTGCAACTGTTGACGTTGTTAAATACACAGTAACGTTTGACAGCAACGGTGGCACACCAGTTGACCCACAACAAGTACAAGAAGGCAAAAAAGCAATTCAACCACAAAACCCAACAAGAGAGGGCTACACTTTCCTTGGCTGGTACGGTGGTTTGTATGGCGATGAAAAATGGGTGTTCATTGGTTATGACGTAACAGAACCAATCACTCTCACTGCACAATGGATATTGTCAGGTTTGCAATATTCTGTTGATGGAGCAGGTGTTATAATAACAGGATATTCTGGAACTCTTGCAGAAATCGAACTTCCATCAACAATTGACGGAAAACCAGTTGTTTCAATTGGCGATAATGCGTTTAAAGATAATACTTCAATAACAAGTGTTTCAATTCCAAGCAGTATAACAAGCATTGGTGAAAGAGCTTTTAATAGTTGCAGCAATCTTCACAGTGTATATATAACAGACCTTACAGCATGGTGCAACATATCATATGGTGGTTCTGATGCAAGCCCAATGTGCAATCAAGCAGATTTGTATCTCAATGGTGAAAAAGTGACAGACCTTGTTATACCAGCAGGCATTAAACAAATCAACAGTCGTGCATTTGATAGTTGCCAAAGCATCACTTCTGTAACAATACCAAGCAGTATAACAATTATTGATGAAGTTGCTTTTTCTCAATGTAGGAATCTTGAAAGTGTTGTTTTTGAAGATAACAGCCAACTCGCAAGTATTGGCAGAATAGCTTTCACTAGTTGCAGCAGTTTGACAAGTATAGAAATCCCATCAAGTGTAACAAGCATCGGTATCGGTGCATTCAGGAATTGCAGCAGTCTTGAAAGTGTGACGTTTGGTGACAACAGCAAACTCACAAGCATTGGTCTATCTGCCTTTGATAATTGCAACAGTTTGACAAGTATAGAAATACCAGCAAGTGTAACAAGCATTGGTGAGCGTGCCTTTAATAATTGCAGCAATTTGACAATTTATTGCGAGGCAACAAGTCAACCAAGTGGCTGGAATGTCGACTGGAACAGCAGTAACAGACCAGTTTACTGGTACAGTGAAACTCAACCAACAACAGCGGGCAGCTGGTGGCACTACGTTGACGGTGTTGTTACTGTTTGGGAAGACTTTGATTTTACATACACAATCAGCAACAACCAAGTGACAATCACTGGTTATACAGGCACAGATGCAGAAGTTGCCATTCCTGCAACAATATACTACAACCCAGTTGTTGCAATTGGAGGAAGTGCATTTATTGATAATACTTCAATAACAAGTATTTCAATACCAAGCAGTGTGACAAGCATTGGACAAAATGCATTTAGAGGAAGTGGACTCAAAAACATAACTTTTGGTGACAACAGCAAACTCGAAGCCATTGGTTCGGGTGCATTTTATGATTGTATCAATCTTGAAAGCATTGCTATACCAAGCAGTGTAACAAGCATTGGTGTCATGGCATTTGCTAATTGCAACAGTATTAACAGAGTGGATATAACAGACCTTGCAGCATGGTGCAACGTTGCATTTGGCAATTCTACTGCAAATCCAATGTATTATGGTGCAGATTTGTATCTCAACAATACAAAAGTGACAGAACTCACAATACCAACTGGTGTGACAGAAATTAAAGATTATGCCTTTTATGGTTGCACAAACATTACTTCTGTAACAATTCCTGATGGTGTAATTAGCATTGGTATTGCTGTTTTCGAAAAGTGTATCAATGTTTCAAGCGTATTGTTATCATCAACTGTAGAAAGCATTGGCAGTTATGCATTTAATTTGTTCAGTGACAGCATTGAAAGTATAGTTATACCATCAAGTGTAACAACCATTGGCAGGGCAGCTTTCTTCAATTGCACAAACCTTGTACAATATTGCGAGGCTACAAGCCAACCAGCTGGATGGGATGAAAACAGTGGAATATTCAATGCTTATTGGTACAGCGAAACTCAACCAACAACAAGTGGAAGATGGTGGCACTACGTTGACGGTGTTGTTACAAAGTGGTGACGTTTTGCAGAATAACACAAACAAATTTAATTAACAAAAAAACAAACAAAAAGGGGCTTTAAAAAGCCCCTTTAATTTTGCAAATTTAATTTAAAAGGCTTCCCCTTTGCAAGGGGAAGCTCCTGCGATAGCAGGTGATGAGGTTGATATAAAAAGTTCTAGCCTCATCCGTCACTATCGTGCCACCTTCTCCTTGCTTAAAAGGAAAAGGCTTCAATTAAAAATCTTTATTTAAAATCAACCATTTTTTAAGACAAGGCGTAAAAAATAACAAAAAGACGAAGAAATTCTCCGTCTTTTTTATTTGTTTTTATTATCAAATTTTTTGGTTGAGCAGTGGCATTACTCGTTTTTTAAAGACGTAGTGGAGTGGCACGCCAAGACCGAAAATGACTGCAGATTGTGTGATGAGCAAACTGCCTGCATTTACAATGTATCCAACGTCACCCATTTCCAAAAGCCAGATGAGTGGAAGGAAAATGGCGTTTAAAACAACAGGTGGCAATGCTGCAAACCATGGGTTTTTGGTTTTGCCTGAAAGGTAGCCTGCAACAAGTGTTACAAAACTGCCAAGTACAACGTCTGCAATTCCAAAGGCAGACACCATGTTAGATATTGCACAGCCAATGGCAAGACCTGGTGTAACAAATGGCATTAGCGATGGCAAAATTGTGAGTGCTTCTGCCGGGCGAAACTGCAAACCTGCCGAAGTAGAAATAACGCCAAATGGCATTGTGAGCACTACGTAAAGCGCTGCTATAACAGCGTTTAACGCTATGTATTTTGTTGCGTTTGTTTTCATAATAAAAAAAGCAAAGTAAACTAACGATTTACCTTGCGTTCCTCCTTAGTTTTTTTTAGTGATGGGTTGGCTAAATACCATCATTGTTAAGTTATGGTTATTATTGCACAAAAATTTTGTTTTTGCAACAAAAAAACGGCAAGGTTGCCGCTTTTGTTATTTGCTGAAAAGTTTGCCGTTGCCAAAAATTGTTGCACCCAAAATCCAAATGCCGGCAACGCCAACTGCACCATATATAATGCGCGAAACCATTGTCATATTGCCAAGCAAAAAGGCTACAAGGTCAAACGAAAACACGCCAATGAGCAACCAGTTGAGTGCGCCCACGATAACAAGTGTCAACGCCAAAAACGTTAAAAAGTTTTTCATAACTTACCTCCTGCAAATAGTTTTTGCAAAAGGTGTTTATTTATGCACGCTCAATGAAAAGATAGTCAAAGTCAATGCTTTCAACAAAATCTTCTTGTTTAAAGCGCACGCTGTTAAAATCAAAAAAGAATTGTGCGCTTGTGCGTGTTATTATTGGCGTTGGAATTTTCATTTCTTCTGCCACGTCCATAAAAGCTTTTGTTATGCCCGAAAAAGTGTTTAAATTTTCTACTTCGACAGTGCCGTGCTGAATGATTTTTTCGTTTTTAATGAGTTTTGCCCACAGTTTCATGTCTTTTCTCCAAAAAGATTGTTAAAAATAATGCAAAATTGTCAATTTTTATTCATAACTTGCCAATTTTGTATAATTGTGTTAATATGTATCGGTAATAGTTTGGTTATCAGTATTTTATATAAATATTCAAAAAAGGTCAATAAATATGGAAAAACAAAAAATTTCATCAGCAGTTATAAACAGATTGCCTGCATATCTCAGATTGTTCAGCGAGTTGGAGGAAAAGGGCGTTGCCCACGTTTCTTCAAACGAAATTTCTGAACTTATGGGAACAACTGCATCACAAGTAAGACAAGACTTTTCAAACTTTGGTGGTTTTGGTCGTCAGGGCTATGGCTATGACGTAAAATTTTTGTGCGAACAAATGCAAACTATTTTGGGTCTTGACAAAACTTACAACATGGTTATCGTGGGCGGTGGCAAAATTGGTCAGGCACTTGCAAACTATGGTGGTTATGACAAACTTGGTTTTTATATCAAAGCTGTTTTTGACAAAGAAGTTTGGCACGTGAGAGTTCCTAGTCATATTGACGTTTTTGATACGGACAAACTTGCAGAATATACAGCAAAAAACAAAATTGACATTGCTATTATCTGCACACCAAAAGAAGTTGCTCTTGAAACTGCACAAAAAGTTAAAGACTGTGGCATTAAAGCAATCTGGAACTTTGCTTCACAAGAAATCAAGCTTGACGGCGTTCACGTTGAAAACGTTCACCTCAACGAAAGTTTGTTTTTGTTGACGTATAAAATCAACAGTGAGCAAATCTGACAAAAAAATTGTTTTTTAGACTTGCAAACAGGGTTGTTTAACATGCCTGTTGGTTGCAAATAATTGACTTTATTATATAAATAGTGTATTATAAACAAACACATCCGTTGCCTGTATTGGCGACGGGTGGTTTTTGTTATTTTATGGAGGCAAAAATGGAAGAAGTAATTTTGACACAAAAGGGCTACGACGAGCTCAAAGCAAGACTCCACTTGCTCAAAACAGAAAAAAGACAAGAAATTGCACAAGTTATCGAAGAAGCCCGTGCACAAGGCGATCTTTCAGAAAATGCAGAATATGATGCTGCAAAAGACGAACAAGGCCATATCGAAGGCGAAATTATCGAAATCGAGGCAAAACTTCGTCATGCAAAAATCATTGATGATATGGCGGCAGAAAGCGGTGTTGTTTCTATTGGCAGCGAAGTAAAAATTATCAACTACAAAACAAACAAAGAGTTGGTTTATCGCATCGTTGGCACAACAGAGGCAGACCCATTTAAAAACAAAATCAGCAACGAATCACCAGTTGGCAAAGCGTTGCTCGGTCACAAAGTTGACGACGTTGTTGACGTTGCAGGTCCAGCCGGCACAATTCAACTCAAAATTTTGGCAATAAACTAATTATACAAAAAGGATAAGGTTATGAGCGAACAACAAAAAAACATCACGGTTGAACAAGCCGAACAAGATTTTACCGAAGTAGTAAGAGTGCGTCGTGAAAAACTCAGCAATCTTGTACAAAACGGCAAAAATCCTTATGAAATCACAAAGTTCGATATAGACAGCAACTCTAAAAAAGTAGCAGATGAATTTGACGAAAACTTGCCTGAAGGTCAAGTTCAAATGGTAAAAATTGCGGGCAGAATTATTTCACGTCGCATTATGGGCAAAGCAAGTTTTTGCCACATTTTGGACAACGAAGGCACAATTCAGATTTACGTTCGCAAAGATATGATTGGCGAAGAAGCTTATGCAGATTTTAAAGCATGGGACATTGGTGATATCGTTGGTCTCGAGGGCGAAGTTTTCCGCACTCACATGGGCGAAATTTCTGTTAAAGCACACAACATCACTTTGCTTTCTAAATCACTTTTGCCATTGCCAGAAAAATTCCACGGTTTGCGTGACAACGATTTGAGATATCGTCAAAGATACGTTGACCTTATTGCAAACCCAGAGGTTAAACAAACTTTTGTTTTGCGTTCAAAAATCATTCGTTGCTTGAGAGAATTTTTGGACAACCGTGGCTTTATCGAAGTTGAAACACCAGTTCTCAACACAATTGCAGGCGGTGCATCTGCAAGACCATTCGTAACACACCACAACACACTCGATATCGATATGTACATGCGTATAGCTCCGGAGCTTTATCTCAAACGTCTTATCGTTGGTGGTTTTGAAAAGGTATACGAAGTTGGTCGTTTGTTCCGCAACGAAGGTATGGACACTCGCCACAACCCAGAGTTTACAACAGTAGAACTTTATCAGGCATACGTTGACTTTGAAGAAATGATGAACATTTCACAAGAACTTTTCTGCTACATTGCAGACAAAGTTATCGGTTCAAGACAAATTCCTTATGGCGACGTTGTGGTAGATTTGGATAACTGGACTCGTCTTTCAATGATAGATGCAGTTAAAAAATATACGGGCGTAGACTTCAGCAATATGAGCGACGAAGAAGCTGTTGCCGCTGCAAAACAACTTGGTTGCCCATGTGATGACAACAAACAAACTTGGGGTTATGCACTTTATGAAGTGTTTGACCAAAAGGTAGAAGAACACCTTGTTCAACCAACTTTCATTTACGACTATCCGGTAGAAGTTTCTCCACTTGCTAAAAAGTCAGTAAAAGACCCACGCCTTACAGAACGTTTCGAATTCTTTATTACAAACAGAGAAATGGGCAACGCATTCAGCGAACTTAACGACCCAATCGACCAGAAAGAACGTTTCATGGCACAAGTAGCTCAACGTGAAGGTGGCGATGACGAAGCGCAAATGATGGACGAAGATTTTGTAACAGCACTTGAATATGGCATGCCACCAACAGGTGGTTTGGGTATTGGTATTGATCGTTTGGTTATGCTCTTTACAAATCAGGCTTCAATCCGTGACGTTTTGCTTTTCCCAACAATGAAACCAATCAAAAAATAATTGCTGATGAACAAAAGCAAACAATTTAAATTAAATTTAAAAGACCACTCGTTGAGAGTGGTTTTTTTGTTTGTTACTGAATTAAAATTGCAAGAGATAATAGTGCTTTTTTAGTTTCACTATATTACATATGCACGCACGCGCGTGAAGAAATATAATGGATATCAAAAGTATATTGTTAAAAATTGTCTTCCTGTGTATTAACAAGTGCCTGTGTAAAACCAATTATTCGATATTGTTCTTGCATTGGTAAACGTCTAAAAAGGTTAACCAAAATATTTTCAAGATAGGGTTTGTTTCCTTTGTCAGGCTGTTTTTCAAAATAGCATTCTCGGCCAACCAAATAATCAACAGTCACTTCAAAAAAGTCTGCAAGTTTTAACAAATCGTCAATAGGTGGTTCGGTTTTTCCTTGTTCCCAGTTGGAAATGCAGGCTCTTGTTCGGTTTAGTGCACGGGCAAGCTCTTTTTGCAACACACCTTTTTCTTTGCGCAAGTCTTTTAATCTCAACATAAGCAAGTCACCTGTTTGTTGCTTGTGTTATTATTTTGTTTATTTTTGCAAGAATATTTTTCATTAAGATATCTCCTTTTTTAACAATTTGGCATTTTTGTTACTTTATCCATTAAAACGAGCCTTATATTATACAAATAGTTGAAAAATGATTAATAAATCATTATTTTTAGGTATTGACAATAAATGCAATATTTATTACAATTTTATAAAAGCAATAATATATTGCTCATGTGCGTTGTATCACGCAAAAAAAAGATGCAAGTCAGACAGTGGAGCAGCTATTTGACACATTGGCTTTCACAAAAGCCAAAATTAACAGGGGGGAATTATGAAAAAGAAACTTTTGACAGTACTTTTGGCTGTTGTAATGGTTTTCGGTGTTTTCGGTTTGACTGCTTGTGGCGGTTCTAATCCAGCCGACGATTATAACTATTATGGCATGAAGTACGAACTCGAAGATGAAGTTAAAATCTTTGCAGTAACATATTCTGGTGTTCAAAACATCATTGCTGACGGCAGTGCTTTCTTGCTCATGCTTGACGACGAAACTGGCAATGCAAAAGCTAGATTCCAAGAAGCAAACAAAAAAGCTAACGAACTCGGTGTTACAATTGCTCACTTCAACCCAGACCTTTTGGGTGGATTTAACAGCGAAGTTGCTAAAGCAGAATTGAAAGTAGAAGCTAACATCATGAAAGATTTGTCAGCTCCTAAAGCTGCTGGTGCAAAAACTTACCAAGACAACCTTATCTCAATCCTCAAGCTTGAATCACTTGCTGATTTGCAAAAACTCAACAACAAAGTTCTTGCAATCAAAGGTGGCCTTGCTGCTAAAGCATCTTACCTTCCAACAAGCGATGCTTTGGGTCAAGAAAGCAAATACGTTTCAGTAAGCATGGAAACATTCGACTGGTACGGTGTTTCTCAAGGTTTTAGCAACAAACTCGTTGCTGCAGTAGATCCTGCTAACTTGGAAGTTGCAGTTGCTAACATTGCTGAAAGAAAACCAAGCTTTGCTGGTATCAAAGTTAACGGCAAAATCGACGTTGCAAACGCTTTCCAAATTAAAGAATCAATGAAAATGTATAACCACTTTGGTAACGGCACATTCCACATCTACAACACAGATTTGGATGATGAAAGTGAAAAGAACTTTACTGCAGATAAAACTGACGTATACGTTACAGTTGCTAACTATGGTATGTTTGCTCACTTGATCGCTAACAACCCAGGCGAATACTTCGTATTCTTCGGTGGTCCATGGTGCCCAAATACACGTGCTATCACAAAAGCAGTAAACGACCTTGCTAAAGCTTCAAGCGTTCCTACAGTTTACTTCTTCGACCCACGTATCTATGACGGTGCTACAGGCGTTACTAACTTGAACACTCGTAACAACGGTGACAAAGCAGATGACATTCACTTTACATATGCATACGCTGATTTCTTGGATAAATACCTCCCAGAATACAGCTCTAACTGGAACTACGGTGTAAAACTCAAAATCGACTCATCTAAAGGTGACGATAAAGAATACACTAAGATGTGCGTTCCTAACATGATGGCATTTGACGGTAGCAAAGCAATCGGTTCAAAACTTTACCCAACAATGGCAGAAGCTGAATACACTTGGGGTAACGTTTCTGTTGAAGGCAACGCTCAACAAGTTGCTTGGTACGAATCTGTAATCGCTACATTCGAACAAGGCGGCACTTACACTTATGTTGCTCCAGTAGTACAAGAAGAAGCTCCATCAACTGATGCTGGTTCAGCAGGCGGTTCAACTGGTGGTTCATCAGGCGGTTCAACAGGTGGCGACGCTGGTGGCGGTTGCTAATAGTTGAAAATAAAGTTGACAATTTGCTAAGTCAATTTAATGTTTTCATGTTTTAGTTTTATCACGCTGCTCACTTTACAATCATATAGTTGTAATTTTGTGATAAATTTAAAATAACAAACGGAAATTTAACGGACAGGATATCCTGTCCGTTATTTTTTTGGTGATTTAATTTATTTAATTAAAAACGAAAATTTGCAAAACCCTGTTGTTATTTTTTGTATATAATGTTAAAATTTTTGTATATGCGCACACCAATTTTAGATATGCTTAAAAACTATGCAAACCAAAATTCATTGCGTTTTCATATGCCGGGTCACAAGGGGAATGACGGCAGTTTTTTTAATAGCGTTTTTCCTTTTGATATAACCGAACTTGACTTTAGCGACAATTTGTTGCAACCAACGGGTGTTATCAAACAGGCGCAAAACCTGTTTGCAAATGCAGTTGGTGCGCAAAATTGTTTTTTTGTAACAAACGGCAGCACTTGTGGTGTGCTTGCCTTAGTCGCTTGTTCGCAAGGAAAGTTGCTTGTTGAAAGGGCAAGCCATGCAAGTGTGTTTAATGCTATTGACCTTTTTGGCAAAAATGCAGTCGTTGCAAATAACAGGGTTAAAGACGGCAAGTTTTGCCCGATAACTTTAAAGCAAATTGAAGAGTGTGCAGATAAACATAAAGATATAAAAACAATTTTGCTCACAAGCCCCAACTATTATGGCGAGTGTTGCGAAATTGAAAAAATATATGAGTTTTGCAAAAACAAAAATATAACGTTGTTTATAGACGGTGCTCACGGTGCACATTTTGGCTTTAGCAATTTGTTGCCACAAAGCATTGCAAAAAATTGCCATGCATGCGTTGTGTCAACTCACAAAACAATGCATGCAATGACGCAAACTGCATGCGTTTTTGCGCAAGACAGCGTTGCTTTGCAAATAAAGCAAAAACTCAACGTGTTCAATTCGTCTAGCCCAAACTATTTGTTGCTTGCTTCGATAGATTATGCACGTGCATATTTTGAAAATCAGGTTAAACAGGGGCATGATAAACAAACTTTTGAAATAATTGAACAAATAAAAAGTTTGCCAAACTTGTCTTTTTTGCAAAATAACGATTTCAGTCGCCTTGTGCTTGGCAATACAAACGGTTCTAAGGCAAGTGAGTGGCTTAAACAAAACGGGGTATACGTTGAATTTAACGACCTTTCGCGAGTTGTTTTTATTGTTTCTCTTGCAGAAAGCAGGCAAAATTTGCTACAATTAAAAAAAATATTGTCAGATATGCCATATTTTGAAAAAGTAGAGTCTAACGACGTTCAATATGCAAACGTGTGTGACGAAATTTGTCATCACGACGGCGAAACGATGCTTGTGGATATTGACAGAGCTGAGGGATATATCTGTGCACAACAATGTGGTGGATATCCACCGTGCATACCATTGTTTTTAAAAGGCGAAAAAATTTCACGTGCAGATCGATTGTTTTCTTTTAACAATACTTTTGGTTTGTACAACGATAAAATAAAGGTGTTTAAAAAATGAAAAAATTCATCACGCTTGAAGGTAGCGAAGGCGTTGGAAAATCTACTCAAGTACGATTGTTGCAAGAATATTGTGCGAAAAACAACATTCCTGCAGTGTTTACGCGCGAACCGGGTGGAAGCAAAATTGCAGAAGATATTCGCAAAATAATTCTTAACCCAGAAAACAAAGAAATGAGCGATGTGTGCGAAGCATTTTTATATGCGGCCGCACGCATTCAGCACTTGAAGGATATCGTTGCCCCTGCACTTAAACAAGGAAAAATTGTTTTTTGCGACAGATATATAGATTCGTCTTATGCTTATCAGGGTTTTGGCCGTGAGCTTGGCTATGATTTCGTAAAACAACTCAACTCGCTTGCTATTGGCGAGTTTATGCCAGAATATACCATTTTTCTTGACCTTAGCCCACAAGAAGCCTTTGCGCGCAAAGGTGGTGCAGATGCCAACGATAGGCTTGAACAGCAAGGCAACGAGTTTTTTGAAAAGGTATACATGGGTTATAAACACGTTGCACAGGCAGAAAGCGAACGTTTTATCACAATTCGTCCACTTGGCAGCAAATTTGACACTCATTGCCAGATTGTGGATGCTCTCAAAGAAAAGGGCGTGTTTTAAAGAAATATTGGCAATTTTTTCTCCATCGGAAGAGGAAGGTGTCTGCTGAATAGCAGGCGGAGGGAGTCGAAGTATTATGGCAGGGTTTATATTAACCTTGCGGTGAGATATTATTTATCTGTAAAAGGATTAAATTATGGAACAGTTGACAAGACTTATCAGTGGAACAAAAGCATTTGAAAGTTTGTGGAAGCAATTTTCTGCAGACAAGTTTGCACATGCCTATCTTGTCACAAGTGTAGACCCAGTTTATCTGCACGAGTTTTTGGTTTATGCAAGTGCAATGGCTTTGTGCCCAAAAGGTGGCTGTTTTTCTTGCGTGACGTGCAAACGTGTATTTTCGTTGGGTCACGTTGACGTGCACGTATATCCAAAACAAAAAGAAAAAATTCTCGTGGCAGACGTTAATGAAATTGTCAGCGATTGTTTTATAAAACCGTTTGAAGGCGAAAGAAAGGTTTATATTATAAACGACTTTGACACAATGTCACCGGTGTTGCAAAACAAGTTGCTCAAAACGCTGGAAGAACCACCTCAAAACGTTATTTTCTTTTTGGGTGCAACAAACGAAAGTGCAGTGCTTGCAACAATAAAATCACGTTGTCAGCACGTTCACGTTGATGACACCTCTTTTCAAGAAGTTATGAAATATCTCACAAACTCTGGCATAAACGAGGTAGATGCCGAAATTGCGGCGGGTTTTTGCAACAACAGACCTTTGCTGGCAGAGCAATATGCCAAAGACAAAACTTTTTATAAAATGTTTGACGAAGTTTTAGAGTGTATAAAAAACCTTAATTCGTCTAAAGATGCTCTGGCGTGCAGTGCAAAACTCACGGGTTATGCTTCAAAACCACAACGACTTTTGCAAATGCTGTTGCTTATTTATCGCGAGGCATTGGTTATGCACTCAAACGAAAATATGTTGTTGCTCAATCACAAAAAAAATGATATACTTTGCATCAAGCAAAAATATTCGCAGTCAGCATTATACAACGTGATAAATTTGCTTACAAAAGCAAAAGTTAAGTTTGAATATAACTGCAATGCATCAGCAGTAATTGACACTTTGGTGTTGTCAATTTTGGAGGTTAAACACAAATGCCAAAAATAGTAGGCGTAAGATTTAAAGATATAGGCAAAATTTATTATTTTTCTCCAAACGATATCGAGTTTGAAGTTGGAGATGGTGTCATTGTAGAAACGGTTCGTGGCATCGAATTTGGCAAGGTTGCTCTTGCCGTTCGTGAGGTTGACGAAAGTCAGCTTGTAAGTCCACTTAAACCAGTTATTCGCAAGGCTACAGAAAAAGATTTTGAAACTGCTCAACGCAACGTTGATAAAAAGGGCGACGCAATAAAAGTTGCCAAAGAAAAAATAGAAAAACACAAACTCAATATGAAACTTATCGACTGCGAGTTTACTTTTGACAACACAAAAGTTATTTTCTATTTTACTTCAGAAACAAGGGTAGACTTCAGAGAACTTGTTAAAGATCTTGCAAGTCACTTCCGCATCAGGATAGAACTCAGACAGGTTGGCATTCGT
>JAFVQA010000072.1 GCA_017505015.1 Clostridia bacterium | reverse complement strand
CAGACTTGTAAAACAAATCACTCCAATCCTTAAAGACAGTTTTGATATCGAAATTATAGAAAAACACCACAACAAAAAGGCAGATGCTCCAAGTGGAACAGCAAAAATGCTTGTAAATTCTGTAAATGCAAATGGCGATATGAATATCGTTTACGGCAGAGAAGGTGCTTGCAAACGTCAGCAATATGACGTTGGCGTGCATGCAATTCGTGGTGGCACAATCGTTGGCGAGCATCAGGTTATTTATGCCGGCCTTGATGAAGTTTTGACACTTACTCACCAGGCACACTCAAAGGCAATTTTTGCAAAAGGTTCGTTGAGGGGTGCTCATTGGCTTGTCAAAATGCCAAACGGTTTGTATAATATGGAAGATGTTTTGTTTAATTAAACAAATGCATATTAGCAAAATCTAAAGAAGGTAAAATTTTTTATGTTGGTAGTAACAAAATTTGGTGGTTCTTCACTTGCTAGTGCAGAACAATTTAAAAAAGTTAAAAATATCGTTTTGTCAGACCCAAAAAGAAAGGTAGTAGTTGTTTCTGCTCCGGGCAAAAGATGTTCAGATGACAGCAAAATTACAGACTTGTTGTATATTTTGCATGCTCACCTTAAATATGCCGTGCCATACGAAGATATCTGGCAAATGATAAGAGAAAGATATATCGAAATCAGAGACGATCTTCGCCTTGATTATTGCATCGAAGAAGAACTTGATATCATCAGAGGTCAACTCAACAAAAACATTTCACAAGATTATCTCATCAGCCGTGGCGAATTTTTGAATGCAAAACTCATGAGCAAATATCTTGGCTATGAATTTTTGGATGCAAAAGACGTTATCGAATTTGACTTTGCAGGCAAAGTTAACTATGACGTTACAGACAAAAAGGTAAAAGAAAAGTTTGACGAATTCAAACAGGTTGTTATCCCTGGTTTCTACGGTGCATATCCAAACGGCAACGTAAAAATCTTTTCACGTGGTGGTTCTGACATCACAGGTTCAATCATGGCTCGTTGCGTTGGTGCATCACTTTACGAAAACTGGACTGACGTTTCAGGCATTATGGTTACAGATCCACGCATCGTAAAAAATCCAAAAACAATCAAAGAAATCACTTACAACGAACTTCGCGAATTGTCATATATGGGTGCAAACGTACTTCACGAAGACAGTATCTTCCCTGTACAACCACTCAATATTCCAATTAAAATCCTCAACACAAACGACCCAGCAAGCGAAGGCACAATTATCAGCAACGAATGTAAAGACAATAGTCAGGCAATCACTGGTATTGCAGGCAAAAAGAACTTTGTTGCAATCACAGTTGCAAAAACTCACATGTCAAACGAAGTTGGTTTCTTGCGCAAAACTTTGTCTATATTCGAAAGATATGGCATCAGCATCGAACACGTTCCAACTGGTATCGACAATTTGAGCATCGTTGTTGCTCGTGATCAGGTTGAAAAATGCTTGTACGAACTTGTTGTTGACATTAAGCAAGAACTTGGTGCCGAAGTAAGTTTGTATGAAGACATTGCTCTCATCGCGGTAGTAGGTCGCAATATGGCAAACAAACGTGGTCTTTGTGGCAAACTTTTGAGTGTTCTTGGTGAAAACGGCGTAAATATGAAAATGATCGACCAGGGTCCAGACGAACTCAACATTATCCTTGGTATAAACAACTGCGATTACGAAAAAGCAATTCAAGTAATTTATGAAAACATTATGTAAATTACGGATTGCTAAAAGCAATTCAAGTAATTTATGAAAACATTATGTAACAAACAAAAACCTCGATTTTTATATCGAGGTTTTATTTTTGTT
>JAFVQA010000071.1 GCA_017505015.1 Clostridia bacterium | reverse complement strand
GCACAAAAAACACTTGTCACCTTTATAGCCATATTTATAGTTGAAATTATATTTGCATTAAAAGAAAAAATTCTGGCCATCAAAGCAAAAATCAAAACAAAAAAGACAGATAAAATTAAAGCAAACACGCTTCCTCTCAAAATTTCCTTAAAAAAATTGTTTTTTAGTGTGTTTTCAGGCATAAAAAAACCTCCGAATCATTTATACAATATATTCGAAGGATTTTTTCTTATTACATTTTATTCTTCTGTTTTTTCAGCAACTTCAGTTTCTTCTGCTTTTACTTCTGGAATAGAAACAGGAGCAACCGGAGTTACAACACTGTGAATCGCTCTTGCTGTAAGAACGATTTGTGATGTGCCAGATTCAATAGTAATTGTGTTTTTGCTGTTGTCCATAGCAACGATTCTGCCAATGATACCACCGACTGTCATTACTTCTGCACCAATCACAACCTGGCTGCGCATTTCTTCCTGAACTTTTTTGTTTTTCTTTGCACTTCTTGCTTGCATAAAAAACATACTGCACATAAGAAGCACTATCAAACCAACCAGCCATATATTTCCTTCCATAATCATTACCTCTTTATATTAATTTTTTATATTATAACATTTGAAAAATTGTTTGTAAAAGAATTTTTCAAATATTACACCATTTTATTTAGCCATATTGAACAAGTTTTAACCAAAATTATACAAAGTATGTGATTTGTAATATTTTGCATAAAATTCTGTAACAAATTCTTGCACCCTGTCTTCTGAAATAGCTTCGCGCAAATTTTTTGTAAGATCAAGCAAAAATTTAATGTTGTGAATACTCAACAAAGTCGATGCCAAAATTTCGTTACAATTAACCAAATGACGCAAATATGCCTTGCTAAAGTTTTTGCAAGTATAACAATCACATTCTGGGTCAAGCGGTGTAAAATCTTCTTTATATTTTGCATTTCTTACAACAACCTTACCTTGTGAAGTCAAAGCAGTGCCGTTTCGCGCAATTCTTGTTGGCAAAACACAGTCAAACATATCAACTCCACGCAAAACCCCTTCAATGATATAATCCGGAGTTCCAACACCCATAAGATATCTAGGCATATTTTCAGGATAATATGGAGCAAGCACGTCAAGCATTTCAACCATAACTTCTTTAGGTTCACCAACAGACAGACCACCAATAGCTATACCCATTTTTGCATAAGGAACTGTTTCTTTTGCACTTTGAATACGCAAATCTTTATACATATTGCCCTGAATTATAGGAAACAACATTTGATTTTCGTTTTTATGGTGATTATAACACCTGTCAAGCCAGTTTATTGTTCTTCGCAATGCTTTTTTTGCATAATCTTTGTCACTGCCATAATTACTGCACTCATCAAAAGCCATAATAATGTCAGCACCCAGAGCATTTTCGATATCCATTACTTTTTCCGGCGAAAAAAAATGTTTAGAGCCGTCAATATGAGAAGAAAAATAAACGCCTTCTTCTGTGATCTTTCTCAAATCACCAAGCGAAAAAACCTGAAATCCACCTGAATCTGTCAAAATTGGTTTGTCCCAATTCATAAATTTGTGCAAACCACCAGCTTTTTGAACAATGTCTTCACCTGGTCTCAAATACAGGTGATAAGTATTAGACAAAAGAATTTGCGTACCAATTTCGTTAAGATTTGATGGCAAAACGCTTTTTACAGTTGCCAACGTGCCAACCGGCATAAAAGCAGGTGTTTCGATAACACCATGCGGAGTATAAAACTTGCCCCTTCTTGCAAGTGATTTACTGTCTTTTTTTTGTATTTCAAAAGAAAATTTCATATCGTCAAATTATAAATGTAGAGTCACCAAAACTAAAAAATCTGTATCTTTCTTTTACTGCAGTTTCATACATATTCAATGCATTTTCTCTGCCCATAAGAGCAGAAACAAGCATAATCAATGTGCTTTCTGGCAAGTGAAAGTTTGTAATAAGGCTGTCGACCACTTTAAATTTATATCCAGGATAAATAAAAATTTTAGTTTCTCCCGCACCTTCTTTAAGCACACCGTTGTCGTCAGAACAACTTTCCAAAACACGAACACTCGTTGTTCCAACTGAAATAATTCGCCTTCCTTCTTTTTTAGCTTTATTTATAGTATCTGCGGCATATTTTGAAATTTCAAAATATTCGCTGTGCATTTCGTGATTTAATATATTGTCTTCTTTTACAGGTCTGAAAGTCCCCAAGCCAACGTGAAGCAAAACTTCTACAAATTCTACCCCTTTGTCTTTGAGTTTTTGTATCAACTGCGGAGTAAAGTGCAATCCCGCCGTTGGTGCAGCAGACGAACCTGTGTGTTCAGCATAAACCGTGTTATATCTTTCTTTATTTTCAATTTGTTGTTTTATATAATGTGGCAATGGCATTTCGCCAATATCATTGAGAATATCTTCAAAAACACCATCATATTCAAACTCTACAACACGCATGCCACCTTCGATGATATCAACAACTTTTGCAGAAAGTTTATCACCAAAGTTAAATTTTGCACCGATTTTAGCAATTCTGCCAGGTTTAAGCACAACTTCCCACGTTTTGAGATCAATTCTTTTCAACAACAAAAATTCAATTTTGCCACCCGTTTTATCTTTTGTTCCATAAAGTCTTACTGGCAAAACCTTCGTATTGTTGATTACAAGAAGATCACCTTTTTGCAAAAAGTTTTCTATTTCGAAAAAATGCTTGTGTTGCATATTGTTTGTTTTTCTGTCATAAACAAGCAATCTCGAACTGTCACGTGGCTCAACCGGATATTGAGCAATCAATTCTTCTGGCAAGTCATAAAAAAAGTCACTTTTCTTCATTTTCATCCCCAATCAAAACAGAAAGATACTGGTTCTTTTGTTCTGATATTTTTCTTCCAAGGTGGTTATAACATTTTGGCAAACACACTCTTCCACGAGGAGTGCGTGCAATAAAACCAAGTTGCAACCAATATGGTTCATAAACGTCTTCTATTGTGTTTGCATCTTCACCTGTAGATGCAGCAATAGTGTCAAGACCAACCGGACCACCATTAAATTTATCTATCATTGCAGTGAGCACGTTTATATCAACGTTGTCAAGACCAAGCTCGTCAACACCAATTGTAGTAAGTGCAAAGTCTGCAATTTCTTTTGTTATTTTTCCTTCACCTTTTATCAAAGCAAAGTCTCTCACACGCTTTAACAATCTATTTGCAATACGTGGTGTTCCTCTGCTTCGGCGAGCAATTTCAAATGCGCCATCTTGTGTAATTTCTGTTTTGAGTTGATTTGATGCGCGATAAACAATGCTTGAAAGTTGTTTGTTATTATACAGCTCTAGTCTTGCTTGAACACCAAATCTGTCACGCAATGGCGAAGCAAGTCTGCCAGCCTTTGTTGTTGCACCAACAAGTGTAAACGGAGCTATTGCAATGCGAACACTTCTGGCACTCGGTCCTTTGCCAACGATAAAATCAAGAGCATAGTCTTCCATAGCAGGATATAAAATTTCTTCTATCGAATGATTAAGTCTGTGTATTTCATCGATAAACAAAACATCATTTTTTTCGAGATTTGTCAAAATTGCCGCAAGATCAGCAGGTTTTTCTATCGCGGGGCCACTTGTTACTGTAAGCCTGCTCCCCATTTCTGTTGCAATAATGTGAGCAAGAGTTGTTTTTCCAAGTCCCGGAGGACCGTATAAAAGAACGTGATCCAACGCTTCATCACGTGATTTTGCAGCCTGAATATATATTTCAAGGTTGTTTTTAATTTTATCCTGACCAACAAAAGATGACATTGACTTTGGACGAAGAACGTTTTCTACTTCGTTGTCATCAAACTGCATTGTGCTTGTAATAAGTCTATCGTCCATTTATTACCTCTGATTTTTCAAAGCAAAATTGATAAGATCTTCTGCTTTGCCATATCCTTGTTCAATAACCCTGCAAACTCTTGCTTCAGCATCGTTTTTTGCAATTCCAAGTGAAACAAGCACGGAAATTGCATCAATAGCATCTTGCGAAAAAGTCTTTTCTGCAGGTTTTTCTTTTTCTGCAGGCATTTTTGCATTAGTTGGTGGCACAATTTTTTCTTTAAGTTCCAAAACAATGCGTTCTGCAGTCTTTTTGCCAATGCCTTTCACGCATGCAAGTCTTTTTGCATCACCATTGAAAATTGCCATCGCAAGTTCATTAACGCTCACATTAGACAAAACACTGCACGCCATTTTACAACCAATTCCACCAACGGTAATAAGTTGCAAAAATATTTTCTTTTCTTCCAAAGTAGAAAAACCATATAAAACAAGACCATCTTCTTTCACCTGAAGATAAGCATAAATTTTAACATAATCACCGACATTGCAATCCATTGCAGTATAATCAGATACACAAAGTTCAAAACCAACTTCACCACTTTTTACTATTAAAATTCCTTCTTCTTTTGCAACAACTTCGCCACAAATAAAATTAAACATAAAACCTCACAAAGAAAACTGACTTGTCATTCTGTTAGTTTGAGCATGGGTCAAAGCAATAGCCAACGCATCTGCAGCATCATCTGGCTTTGGAATTTTTGGCAAATTCAAATAGAGTTTTACCATTTCCTGAATTTGCCTTTTTTCTGCCCTGCCATATCCAGTCATTGCCTGTTTTATTTGCAACGGAGTATATTCATACAACCTTCCGCACGCATGAATGCTGGCAAGCAAAATTATTCCTCTGGCATGAGCAACGTTAATGCCGGTAGTAATGTTTTTTACAAAAAACAATTCTTCCACGGCAATTTCATCCGGTTTAAATTTTTCTATAATTGCCGTCATAGAGTCATAAATCATAGCCAGTCTCACGGCAATATTTTCATTTTTAGGGGTAGTTATCACGCCATAATCAACTACTTTGTGTTTGTTGCCATTAGTATCAATAACACCATAACCAATAGTTGCATACCCCGGGTCAATTCCTAAAACTCGCATACATTATAATAATAAATTCAAACGCATTTTTAGTCAATCTTTTGTCTGACAAGAATGGTCAATATTGGTTATTTTGTAAAAATAAAGGCAGGAACATGCCCTGCCTTTACAAAGTTCAATTATTCAGCATCATCTGGAAGTTCTACGTTGTGATATACGTTTTGAACGTCATCGTTGTCGTCAAACATATCCAACATTCTTTCAAACTTAACCATTTGTTCAGCAGTAAGAACTACTGTGTTTTGTGGAACCCATTCAACTTCTGCATTGATAAAAGAAACACCTCTATCTTCCAAAGCTTTTCTAACTGCAGAAAAATCTGCTGGAGTTGTCAAAACTTCAAACATATCATCTTCTACCTGAACGTCGTCTGCACCACATTCCAAAGCCATTTCAAAAATTTCGTCTTCAGAAAGACCGCCATCTCTGTTGCAAGCAATTACTCCTTTTTTGTCAAACATAAATGACACACAGTTTGTTGTACCCATGCTGCCACCACATTTGTCAAACGCACATCTAACGTCACCTGCAGTACGATTTTTGTTGTCAGTGAGTGTTTCTACGATAACAGCAGAACCACCAATACCATAACCTTCATAAACCATACTTTCATAGTTGATATTGCCAAGTTCGCCGCTTGCTTTTTTAATGCTGCGTTGAATATTATCGTTAGGCATATTGTTTGCTTTTGCTTTTGCGATAATATCATAAAGTTTAGAGTTGATGCTTGGGTCAGGACCACCAGCTTTTACTGCAACGGCAATTTCTCTGCCGATTTTAGTAAAAATTTTGCCTCTGATAGCGTCACTTTTGCCTTTTTTGTGTTTAATATTCGCCCATTTGCTATGACCTGACATATTACCTCCATTGTTTGCGTGAAAGCTGATACATAATTATACCACCGCTAACCGCAACGTTAAGCGATTCAAGATTGTTTTTCATAGGGATCATTACTGTGCTTTTTGCCACCTTTGACAAATTTTCAGAAACCCCCTGGCCTTCGTTACCCAAAATAAGAATATGTTCATCAGGACAATCAAACTCAAAAACATTTTGACCATTCATATCTGCACAAACAATGTGTCTGTCACCATATTCTGTCAAAAACTCTTGTTCTGACATTTCAAAAAAGTTAAGCATAAATTGACCACTCATGCCACCTCTTATTGACTTTGGCGAAAAAACGTCTGCACAATCAATTAAAAAAACGTTGTTATAACCCGTTGCACAAGCAGTTCGCAAAATAGAACCAATATTTCCAGGGTCTTGAATTCTATCAAGCAACAATGCTTTTTTTTCGTTAAATTGTTTTTTTTCTGGCAAAAAAGCAACTGCAACAACACCCTGATTTGTTTTTGCATCGCAAATATGTTTCATTACGTTTTCATTTACAACAATAAGTGTTCCAAACTCTGCAAACTTTTCTGCATATTGTTCAGTAACAAAAATTTTGTCAAACCTGACACCATATTTTTTTGCGTCACAAACCAGCTTTTGACCTTCAATCAAAAATTTGCCTTGTTCTCGTCTGCCTTTTTTGTCTTTTAATTTAGCTGCGGCAACAACCGAAGCATTCTCTTTTGATGTAACAACCATATAAAAATTGAGAGCCCTCTGTTAAGAAGGCTCACTAAAAAACTTATTTCAAAGCAGCTTTAGCAGCTTCTGCAAGATCAGCAAAAGCCTTAGCATCTGAAACTGCGATTTCAGCAAGCATTTTTCTGTTGAGAGAAATGTTTGCAACTTTCAAACCGTGCATAAATGTGCTGTAAGACATACCGTTTGCTCTTGCAGCTGCGTTGATACGAGCGATCCAGAGTGAACGGAAGTCACGTTTACGAAGTTTTCTGCCGATGTAAGCATAGTTTTGTGATTTCATTACTGCTTCACGAGCAATGCGGTAGTTTGATTTTTTAAGGCCAAAATAACCTTTAGCAAGTTTAATTATTTTTCTGCGTTTTTTAACAGCGTTAACGCCTCTTTTAATTCTCATACTAATTTACACTCCTTTAATTAATAAGGAAGCAATTGCTTCATTGTTTTAGCTTGTGTTTTATCAACGTAAGCTGGACCGCGCAAACCGCGAGTTCTCTTAGTAGTTTTCTTAGTGAGAATGTGGTTTTTGCCTGATTGTGCTCTTTTTACTTTACCTGATTTTTTAACACTGAAGCGTTTTTTAGCGCCGCTGTGTGATCTAACTTTTGGCATAATTTGTCTCCTCCAATAAAATTATTTGTTGTTAGCCGGAGCAAGTATCATGATGATATTTCTTCCTTCTGTAGCAGGCTTCTTTTCCATAACCGCAGCGTCTTTAAGTCCTTCAAAAAACTTGTTCATTACTTCAACGCCCTGGTTAGCAAAAGCCGTTTGTCTTCCTCGCATTTTGAGGGAAACTTTTACCTTATTTCCGTCCTTCAAAAATTTGGCTGCATTTTTTGCTTTAATGTTGATATCGTTTACGTCAATAGTCATAGACAATCTAACTTCTTTCAATTCAACAACTTTTTGGTTCTTTTTCGCTTCTTTTTCGCGTTTCATTTGATCATAACGATGTTTGCCATAATCCATGATTTTGCAAACAGGCGGTTGAGCCTGTGGAGCGATTTTAACAAGATCCAACTCTTGTTCATCTGCAATTTGTTGTGCTTTGGCAACAGTAACAATACCAAGTTGTTCACCATCAGCACCAATCAACCTGACTTCTTTGTCTTGAATTTGATTGTTAATTTGAAGTTCTTTGATAGGTGTGTCCTCCCCTAAAAAAAATTGTGCGGAAAGATTTTTCCGCACAAAAAGAAATCATCATAATATGATTGAGATTCGTTTTTATAATACCAGACGAAACATAATTCGTAAGGTGAGAGCGGAAAACTCTACTTCGACCTTGAATATATTAACAAAACCCAAAATAAAAGTCAAACGTTTTTTATCAAATTTTTAATAAAAAACACTTAATTTTTGAGCAAATCAATAATATGTTGATATTATATGCCAAATTGCCAAAATCAG
>JAFVQA010000070.1 GCA_017505015.1 Clostridia bacterium | reverse complement strand
TCGATAATAGCTTCTTTCTTTAATGTTTTTGCTTCAAGTTTTGCTTCTTCTATAATAGTTTGAGCGACATTATTTGCATTGCCTATTTTATTTTTAACAATAACATGCTTTATAAAATAACCAGCCACGCAACCAAGTGCAAGGCCCACAACTGTCAAAACGACAGTCAATACCATGTCAACACCACTTTGGAGAAACAAAAAGCACAGTTTATCTACCATGATTCCTCCTAATTTGGTTTTATATTTTAAATGCTTTCTACATAATTACAGAAAAACATTTTATATACCTATATTATTTTATACTATCTTTGCCAAGTGTGTCAACCCCAAACAATAAAAACATATTGATAAAATCCAACAAAAAACCCCCAAATATTGTGTTTTTTGCAATATTTAGGGGGTTTTAAACAAATGAGTCTGTTATTATCTTTTATTCAAAAATTCTTATTCTTCATCCAAAGCTTCTTCACAAGGAATTATACCAAGTTTTTGCTTAACTTTAAGCTCAACTTCTGCCATAATTGCAGGATTTGCCAAAAGATATGCTTTCGCATTTTCTTTACCTTGAGCAATTTTGCCATCATTATAAGAAAACCAAGAACCACTCTTTTCAATAACACCGTTTTCCACAGCAAGATCAAGCACGCAACCAGCCTGGCTTATACCTTGACCAAAAACAATGTCGAACTCTGCAGTACGGAATGGAGGCGCAAGCTTATTTTTAACAACCTTTACCCTTGTTCTGTTACCAACTGCCACAGAACCATCTTTAACCTGATCAACCCTTCTTACGTCAAGACGCAAGCTTGCATAAAACTTGAGAGCCTTGCCACCTGTTGTTGTTTCTGGTGAACCAAACATAACACCAACTTTATCACGCAATTGGTTGATAAAAATAATGCAAGTGTTTGTTTTGTTTACAATGGCAGTAAGTTTTCTCAGCGCTTGTGACATAAGTCTTGCTTGTAAACCCATGTGAGAGTCACCCATTTCACCATTAATTTCTGCTTTTGGTGTCAATGCAGCAACAGAGTCAATAACAATAACGTCAACAGCAGCACTTCTTACCAATTGCTCTGTAATATCAAGTGCCTGTTCGCCAGTGTCTGGTTGAGAAATATACAAATTGTCAAGATTTACACCAAGTTTTTCTGCATAAGTTGGGTCAAGTGCGTGTTCTGCATCGATAAAAGCAACAACACCATTATTTTTTTGTGCTTCTGCAATAATATGCAATGCTATTGTTGTTTTACCAGAAGATTCCGGGCCATAAATTTCTACAATTCTTCCACGTGGCACACCACCACAACCCAACGCAACGTCGAGCGTAAGACAGCCTGTAGAAATAACATCAATATTCATCATATCTGCAGCATCGCCAAGTTTCATGATTGAGCCTTTGCCATAGTCTTTTTCGATCTGCATTATTGCCTGATTTAAATTCTTCAATTTCAAATCGTTCATAGTAACCCTCTATTTGCGTATTTTTATCAATTTAACAAGCAAAAACAATGCAGTTTTTGCTGCTTTTTGCCTTATTTGATTTCTGTTCCCAGAAAAAATATATTTATGAATGTGAATCCCACTCAAATCGCCAACTGCAATATAAGTCAAACCAACAGGCTTTCTTTCACTGCCACCACCTGGGCCTGCAATTCCGGTTGTTGCAACAACAACGTCGCATTGCGAAGTTTCCAACAACCCTGTTGCCATTTGATATGCCGTTTGTTGACTTACTGCGCCAAATTGCTCCAATGTTTGTTTTTTTACGAACAAACGACTGTTTTTTGCACCGTTTGCATAGGTTGTGCAACCTTCAAACAAAACCTCACTCGCACCAGGCACATCAACAAGGCTTGCAACAATTTCACCACCAGTAAGCGATTCCGCAACAGACAACTGCCTTTTATAAAGCTTGAGTAAATCCACTGCAATTTCATTAAGAGAACAATCGTCTACCGCATATAAGAAATCTGCAAACTCCTGCATTATGGCACAATTTACTTCGTCAACAACAGACTGAACAATTTTATTGCCAAACCTTACAATTATTTTAGAATCGTTAGCAACATCTGTTTCAACAAAAAAACTTGCCTTATTTTCGCAAATAGCAAACAATTTTAACTCAATGTCGCTTTTTTCCAATCCAAAAACTTTATATACGTTTGTTTTTGTTTGTTTGGTTTGCTTGTCAAAAAACGCCTTTATATAATTGTTAAAAACGCATTTGCATTCTTCTACATTATCTGGCAAGAGAAAAATTTCTTTTCCAAAAAAACGTCCAAAAGCAGACAGCTCATAACCAAAACTGTTTGGATAACAATCAAAACCATCTGGAAAAGCTAAGATTCTTTGCTGAACGTGATCTGGCGGAACTGATTTTTTGTTTGTTTGAATATATTTAGCAAAAAAATCACAACTTGTTTGCTGAATAACCATATCAACTTTATATCTTTGCGCCAACGTCTCTTTCAGCACGTCGTTTGACGACAAACCCAGTCCACCAACGTAAAAAACAATGTCACTGTTTTCTTCAACCAGGTCAGAAATTTGCAAAATTTTTTCTTTCGTTTGTTTAGTTGCAAAACAATATTCTATTTCAACGCCATATTCTTTTAATTTATTATATAAAAACTTTACACTTTCACAATAATCAAAAGAAACAACAGACACTTTCATAAAATACCTAAAATTTATTTACTTTCGCTAAAAACCTGTTTGTTTTGAACAAGATATACAACACCAGAAATCAAAGTTAAAAGTGTTGCAACGCCAATCAATACCCAACATGCTATCTGATATACGTTAAAGAAGTTTTGTGAGAACAATTCTACAATCGTAGTTTCCATCTTTAACAACATTGTAAGTGGCAATGCGATATCTTGCACAAACGTTTTGATTTTGCCATAAATATTAGCTTGAATAATAACGCCTTTACTTGCAGCAATTTGTCTTACAGCACTGATGAGAAGTTCTCTGCCGATGATAATACCTCCACAAAAAGCACCAAAACCAACAGGAATAAGGTTAGCTTCTACAACCAAAAACAATGCAAACAAAACAAGCAATTTATCTGCAATCGGATCAAGAAGTTTGCCCAAATCTGTCACCATATTATATTTTCTTGCAATTTTGCCGTCAAGAAAATCTGTAAAAGCAGCCAACGCAAAAATCACAACCGCAAACAATGGTGCATATGCAAAATCAAACAAAAATACCAATGCCATTACAGGAACAAGAATTATTCTGAGACAAGACAATTTGTTAGGTAAATTCATACTATTTCTCCTTTTAAATCATAGCCGTTAAATCCAGTGATTTTTACGTCTATAAATTCGCCAATTTTAATTTCTTCTTTAGATTCAACAAAAATGCAACCATCAATATCCGGCGCATTATATTGACTTCTGCAAACGTAAACCCAATTTTCAGCATCATTTAACAAAATATCTTCAACTATTACTGACATAATATTATCAATTTGCTTCAAATTGTTATTTTGAACAATGTCGTATTGAATTTCAGCAAGTTCTTTAAGTCTTGCTTGTTTAACGTCATCTTCAATTTGACCTTTCATTCTTGCCGCCGCAGTCCCATCTTCCTGCGAATAAACAAAAAAGCCAACGTTACTCATTTTTTGATTTGCCACAAAATCTTTGAGCCCTTCAAAATCACTTTCGTCCTCATTAGGAAAACCCAAAATGAAAGTCGTTCTTATTGCAATATCCGGAATCTTGTTTCGCAACTTATCAAACAAAGTTTCAACTTTCCTTCTCGTTGACCTTCTTCCCATAAGTTTGAGGATTTTATCTTCACTGTGCTGAAGTGGAATATCCATATATTTTACAATTTTTGGATTATTTGCAATTTCATCAATAAGCTTGTCGTCAATAAGTTCAGGATAGCAATAAAGCAATCTTATCCACTTTAACTCATCTATTTGCGAAAGTTGTTGCAAAAGTTCGACAAGTTTAATCTCACCATATAAATCAAAACCATATTTAGTAAGATCCTGTGCAATCAAAATAAGTTCTTTTGCACCATTTTTAACAAGCTTTTTAGCTTCTGCAACAATATTTTCAATTTTTCTTGACCTATATTTTCCCCTGATAGAAGGAATCAAACAATACGTGCAATGATTATCACAACCGTCTGACACTCTTAAATAAGCATAGTGTTGAGCTGTTGTGACAATTCTCTCACCTTCTTCCATTCGTGAAGTATTTGGTGAAACTTTGTAACAACGTTTGTCAAGACCGTTGATAAAATCTACAATGTCTTTATAATCATTCGTACCCAAAAAACCGTCTACTTCTGTAAATTCATCAAACATTTCATTGATGAATTTTTGAGGCATACAACCAGTCATTATGAGTTTTTTACACTTGCCATATTTATATCTTGCCATTTCAAAAATAGCATCAACAGATTCTTTTCGAGCCGATTCTATAAAAGCACAAGTGTTTACTATAATAATATCTGCATCAGACGGGTCGCCTGTTATTTCAAACCCACCTTTTTGCAAATTATACAGCATTATTTCAGAGTCAACTCTATTTTTGTCGCAACCAAGCGACACCAATCCTACTTTTATCATTTGTCTCCAAAGCGCTCTTCATATTCTTGTTCAGAAATAAGCACTTGTCTTGGTTTTGCACCTTCAAACTTGCTTACAAAACCCATATCTTCCATTTCCTGAACGAGTCTGCCTGCTCTGTTATAACCAACGTTAAATCTGCGTTGAATCATAGAGTTAGATGCTTGTCCCACTTCGATAACGTATCTCAATGCGTCATAGAACAATTCATCTAAATCATCGCTGGCATTAGCACCGCCAGTCGTTTCTTTTTTACTCTTTAAAATTGCATCAGCAACTTCGTTGTCAAAATAACATTCGTTGTTTGCAGCGATATAATCAACGATTTTTCCCACCTCAGAGTCGCTTACAAATGCGCCTTGCAATCTTATTGGTTCTGGCATGTTTGCACTTCTGAACAACATATCACCTTTTGCAACAAGTTTTTCTGCACCAACCTGGTCAAGAATTGTTCTTGAATCAACTGCAGACGAAACTCTCAACGCCAAACGAGATGGAATATTCGCCTTAATTACACCTGTGATTACGTCTACACTTGGTCTTTGTGTTGCCAAAATCAAGTGTATGCCGGCAGCACGTGCTTTTTGCGTAAGTCTTTGAATTCTGCTTTCAATTTCATTTTTGTTATATTGCATCAAATCTGCAACTTCATCAACAATAAGCACAATTCTTGGCAATTTTTGAGTTGTTTCTGTATCAATAGCGTTGTTAAATCCATTAATTTCTCTCACGCCATATTCTGAAAACAACTTAAATCTGCGCTCCATTTCTTTAATAAGCCAATCAAATGCACTGATTGCTTTTTCAGGCTCGCAAATTATTTGATTTATCATCAAATGCGGCAATTTGCCATAAGGTGTAAACTCAACTTGTTTAGGGTCTACCATGATAAATCTCAATTCTTCAGGACCATACTTATAAAGCATACTGATAATTATTGAGTTTACACAAACGCTCTTACCCTGACCAGTAGCACCTGCAATAAGCATGTGTGGCATATCTGCAATGTCAGAAACAATATTTTTGCCACCGATGTCAATACCAAGCGCATAAGTCAAACCTTTTTGTGGCGCACCAACAAATTCAGATGATTCCAAAACACTTCTCAACGAAACTGTTGCAATTTTTTTGTTAGGCACTT
>JAFVQA010000069.1 GCA_017505015.1 Clostridia bacterium | reverse complement strand
TCATATACAAGACCAAAAGTGCAAATTCCTGCCAAAAACAAAAAGCAAAAAGAATATGCAAAAGTTTCAAAAGCAAGGTTGCCAATCAAAAACAAAAGCAAAAATGCAAAAAATCCACTTGCAGACCCAGCCAGAAACAAAGCGAAAAATACGTCTATTCCATGTGGTGGGGCAAGTATAACGTCCGGTCGTTTTTTCGTGCCAAAAACAACAAACAACGCCCAGGTCAGCAAACAACCAAAAACAAATGCTTCTGCTATAACAACGGTGTTTATCGAGTGGTTAAAATAGTGCTTTTCAAAATCAAAAACAACCTGATTGCCAAGCGTCATTTTGTGAATTATGGCATAAGTAAAGTTTTGATAGTTTTGCTCTAAAACAATGTTTACAACGTCGCCTTTTTGTAAAATAGAAAGGCAATCAAATGTCTGCCCGTCAACTTCATAAAAAATATAGTCGGCAACGTCATTGTCAAACTTTAAAATTACAAAGTCGTCTTGTTGTTGCAAATGGTCAAAGGTTTTTGTTTTTTCAAAGGTTGGCTGTGGCATTAAAAAGTTGAACACAACAGCCGACAAACACAAAAACAAACCGAAAATAAAGCAAAACAAAAGTATTTTTTTAAGTTTCATTTTTCAAGGTTGAAATAAGTGATTGGGGTATATATCATGCCGTGTTCGCCACGTGTGCTGTCAAACAAAGTAAAGTTTGTCACTTCAAACGGCATATTTAAAATCTGCACTGTTTTTTTTGCCTCGCGGAAAGGCAAAGCAAATTTTGCATCGCGATATATCGTAACGTGCGGAATATATTTGTTTGTTGGTTTTTTTACAAATTCGCAAAGAGTTGCCTCGATATCCTGTTGTAGCGCAACCAACTGTTTGCTTGCTTTAAGTTTTATCACGGCACAACCGTTTGCAAAGTTTGCACTATCAAAAAAACTTGTTAAAAAGTGAGTGTGTCGTTTAGAAACTTCGTGCAGTTTTGTGCAAATTTCCGGCACTTTGTTTGCGTCAACTTCGCCCAAAAACAAAAGGGTGCAGTGCAAATTTTCCTGTGGGATAGTTCGCCCGCCTGTCAAAACGCCGTCAAAAGCCTGTTGCATTTTGCACAGGTTGTTTTTTTGTCTGTCTTCAAAATCAATTCCTATAAAAAGTCGCATTTTGTCACCCCTTTTTTAAAGTATAACACAACACTTTGCAAATAAACAATAGGCAAATTGCCAAAAACAACGCCAAAAATAATGGCAAAGGCATTATTTGTTGTTTTTGCAAATATATATCATTAAAAAGTTGATGGGGTGAAAGGTGAAAAACAAAATTTTGTGTTTATTGCTTGTTTTTTGTCTGTCTTTTTGCCTTGCAGGTTGTGGGCAAAAACAAGATTATATCGAAAAGACAAGTGAAAATATCAGCAGTTATACAATAAAAGCAAATTATAACGACGAAAGCAAAATGCTTGTGGCAAATCAAAAGGTAAACTACAAAAACAACACTGGTATTACGCTTGACGAGGTGAGGTTTCATCTTTATCCAAATGCGTTCAGGCAAGATGCCACCTTTAAAGCTGTTGCCGACAAAGACGCAACAAATGCCTATCCGTCTGGCAAAAGTTATGGCGAAATAAAAATCAACAAGGTTGTTGCAAACGGAAAACAAGTGACTACAAACGTTGGTGGGCAAGACCAAAATATTCTCATCGTGCCACTTGACAAATGTGTGCCAAACGGTGAAAGCATCACCATAGAAATTGACTTTTGCGACCTTTTGCCAAAAGTTGCTCACAGGTTTGGTTATACCGACAATGCAGTGTGTTTTGGCAACTGGTATCCAATAGCGTGTGTTTATGACAACGGCTGGGTGCAAGACGTTTATTGCACAAACGGCGACCCGTTTTACAGCGAAATGGCAAATTATAACGTTGAGATAAGTTATCCAAAATATATGCAGATTGCCACCACAGGCAATGAAAAAACCTCAGATGGCATAAAAAACAAAACTACTGTGGCAAATGCAAAAACAGTGAGAGATTTTGCCTTTGTGCTGTCAGACAAGTTCGAGGTTTTGTCAACACAGGCAGGTGACGTGACAATAAAATATTTTTATTTCAACGACAAAAATGCAAACCAAAATTTGCAGATCGGGGCAGAGGCTGTGCAGACTTTCAGCAAAACTTTCGGTCAATATCCATATGACAATTTGTGCATAGTGCAAACTGATTTTTTGTATGGTGGCATGGAATATCCAAACCTTGTGTATATTGCCTCAAACCTTGACCAGACTGGTCAAAAACAGGTGATAGTGCACGAAATTGCTCATCAGTGGTGGTATAACCTTGTTGGCAACAATCAAGTTGCGCACGCATGGCTTGACGAAGGGCTTACCGATTACAGCACAGCATTATTTTTTAAACTTAACGAACAATATAAAAACGAAATAACCTATGAAAAACTTGTTAAAACAGCCGAACGAAATTATACAATGTTTGTAGACGTGCTTGAAAGTTTCAAGGGTGGGGCAGACACTACGATGACAAGGGCAACACACCAATATAAAACCGAGCAGGAATACGTTTGCATGACTTATACAAAGGGTATGCTGTTGTTTGACAGCCTTGCATTTGGCATGGGGCAAAACAAAATGCAAAAATGTTTACAAAACTATTTTGACGAGTTTAAAACAAAAACTGTCAAACCAAACGACATGATAAAAAGTTTTGGCAGAACTACAGGCACAAACCTTGCAGGCTTTTTTAACAACTGGTTGGACGGAAAAGTTACAATAGGAGTTGCATAAACAAAAAAACCACCCAAACGGGTGGTTTTTAAATGTTGTTTTATTCGTTTTTATGTGCCTCTGCAAAAAAGTAAGCAATAAAAACTTTATGTTACAAATGTACTACATACAGAGCCTACTTTTGCACACTTTATAAGTGTGTTAATATTTAATGTTGCCATACCACTGTGGCATGCTGCGTTTGTGGTGTGTGCGTGCACGCGTGCTTTCCACCTTTTGTTTTGTTTTTTCGTCACCTTCGCCAGTGAGAATATATCTGTCAAGGTCAGCATAAGTTATGCCCATTTCCTGTTCGTCAGTCTGGTCGTCCCACAAACCGGCAGAAGGGGCTTTTTCTGTTATTTCGGCAGGTGCACCAAGCCAACGGAGATAGTCGAGTGCTTCTGTGCAGGTGAGGTCTGCAATAGGGTTAAAGTCGCAACCACCGTCGCCCCATTTAGTAAAATAACCCATTGTTATTTCTGACCTGTTGCCTGTGCCTGCAACGAGATATCCTTTTTGTTGCGCAATAGAATAAAGCACCGTCATGCGAATGCGTGGGTTCATGTTGGCAAGAGCAAGTGGCATTTCAACGTCAGGCAAAACGCTCATCATTGCCTCTTTTATTGGTGTTACGTCAACAACTTCGCACGCAATGCCAAATTTTTGTGCAAGGTTTTCACCATCAGCTTTGTCGATAGTATAGTTTCTGTTGCTTTGGCAAGGCATAATTATGCCAAGAGTATTTTCGCAAGCCATTTTGCACAAAATGCCAACAAGCGCACTGTCTTTGCCACCACTGTTGCCAAAAATAATGCCTTTTGCATGGCTTTGTTCAACAATATTTTTTATCCATTCAACACGTTGTTCGGTTTCTTTTTGCCAGTCTCTCATAAAACACCTGCCTTGATTTTTTGTTTAACGTATATATTTTACTAAATTTAAAAGGTTATGTAAATAGGGCAACTAAAAAGTGTGAAAATAAGTTTTTATTTCTTGTTTAATTTTAATTTGTGCAACAATATTGACAAGGTTTGTTTTTTTGGTGATAATGTTTTTACACAGGAGTTTTGTTATGAAAATTGCCGGAATGCAAAAATTGTCACTCGTTGATTATCCAGAAAAAATGTGTTGCACGCTTTTTACAAGTGGGTGCAACTTTCGTTGCCCGTTTTGTCACAATGCCGGGCTTGTGGTAAGACCTGCCGAAGATTTGCTGACACAAGACGAGGTTTTTGATTATTTGAAAAAACGCAAAGGAATGTTGCAGGCTGTTACTATTAGTGGTGGCGAACCAACCTTGCAAAAAGGGCTTAAAGAGTTTGCAAAAAAAGTTAAAGACCTTGGCTATCTTGTAAAACTTGACACAAACGGCACAAATCCGGATTTGCTCATTGACCTTGTGCAAAGTGGTCTTGTAGATTACGTTGCGATGGACGTTAAAAACAGCAAGGCAAAATATGCGGTTACCGCTGGTCTTTCGCAAATGGATATTTCTGCAATAGAAAAATCCGTTGACTTTTTGCTTAAAGGCACAGTTCCTTTTGAGTTTCGCACAACGGTGGTGCGTGACTTTCACACGGCAGAAGATTTTAAAGAAATTGCAGAGTGGATTGGCAATCCAACAAACTATTTTTTGCAACAGTTTGTAAACAGTGGCGACCT
>JAFVQA010000013.1 GCA_017505015.1 Clostridia bacterium | reverse complement strand
CCTGATTTTGAGCAAGCAAAGTGTTTGATGTTTCAATTTCTCTTTCTGTATTTTCAATGTTTGCAGTTAAAGTTGAAAGTTTTACTTTAACGTCTGTAATTTTATCGTTAAGCTCGTCTTGTTGTTTTTTAAGAACTGTATATTCGTCCTGACCGTCACTCACACTGCTTTGAGTGTCTGTCTTTTTGTCTGACAGTTCTTTGATATTTTCTGCCATCAGTTTGAGCGCAGCATTTATTTGATCAATACGAACTTTTGTATCAATTTTTTCTTGTTCAAGTCTTTCAAGTGTTTGGTTTTCTGCTTCTGCAAATTCAACCGTTTTTGAAACTCTTTCTTTTGCTGCAGCCAAAGAAACTTCGCAATTACCCTTCTTTTCTTCAATAATTTTTATTTTTGAATACAAGTCTTGTTTTGCATTTGAAAGCTGATCAACAAGTTGTTGTAACTTTTCTTTGTCACCAGAAAGTCTTGCAATTTTTTCTTCTATTTCTTTAATTTCTCTGTCGATGCTTAAAACACTTGCAGAAGATTGCTTTCTGCTACCACCACTGATTGAACCTTGTGGCATGATCATATCGCCATCGAGAGTAACAATACGATACTTATAAGAATATTTTTTTGACAAAGCAACTGCAGTTTCAAGATTATCTGCAATAATTGTACTTCCCATCAAAGATGAAAACACGTTGTGATATTCTTTGTCATATTCTACAAGTTGCAAAGCAGTGCCAAAAATACCTTTTTCTGCAAGAATACGTTGATCATCAAGACTACGTGCTTTTACAGAAGTTTTTGGCAGAATAGTAACTCTTCCACCCTTATTTTCTTTAAGATAAGCAATAAGAGATTTTGCATCGTCTTCGTTTTTAGTAACGATATTTTGCAACGCACTGCCCAAAGTAGTTTCGATTGCAACTTCGTATTCTTTTGGCACTTTTATCATATTGCCAACAACGCCAACGATCTTTGAAGCAACGTTTTTATTAGCACGACTTTCTTTAAGCAAAACTTTTACACCACCACTAAAAGAATCGAAGTTTTCAGCAATGTTTTTACACATTTTAAGACGAGTGCTGTCTACGGCAATGCTTTCGCTTGTTTTTGAAAGTTTTCGATTGAGCTCAACAAGTTTAACTTCACATTCTGTCAATGCGTTTTGTGATTTTTGATATTCGTTTGCAAGCTTTTGTTTTTCTTGCAAAAGACTATCTACTTCGCCTTGTTCATTGCCTTGACGTGCAATATATCCTGCAATCTTTGCTTTTACGTTTTGAACGTCGCTTTCAATCTGACCGATACGCAAAACGAGAGTGTTAAGTTCACCCCTGATATTGGCATCTTGACTACGACTTTCTGTAAGACTGTCAAGAATCGCCATGATTTCATTTTGGTTCTGGTCATTGAGTGATTGAATTTGCGAAATGCTTTCAAGCACTTTTGAAATTTCGCCGTTAAGTCTTCCAAATTCGATAGTAAGCGCTTCATATTGCAACTGCATATCTGCTTTTGTTTCAGTTGCATTTACGATTTTTTTGTTAAGTTGAACAATTTGCTCGTTTGTAGCATCAATTTGTGCAAAAAGTTTTTCATTCTGAGACTTTAAGCCCTTGATTTTTTCTACACTTACCTGTGCCTCACCCGACATACGAGCAATGCTTACTTCAAGTTCTCTTTGTTTTTCTACAAGCTGATCTCTTTCTACGTCAAGTTGTTCTCTCATGCGAAAACTTTCTTCATAGTCATCAAAAGCTTTGCGAAATTTTGAGCCAACGTAATTAAGTTCTTCGTTGATACCTTTGATTTTTTGATTGATTTGCGCTTTGAAAGTTGCAGCATTGTCATAATTGTAAATATAAGAGTTAACTTCGTTATATTTGATTTGCTCGCTCAAAGCAAGATATTTTTTTGCATCTTCTGCTTGCTTCTTTAATGGACCAAGTTGCCTGTCAAGTTCTGACGTAATGTCAAAAAGACGCGTCATATTATCTTTATTACGTGCAAGCTTTCGTTCTGTTTCTTTCTTTTTCTGACGGAAGTTTGAAATTCCCAGAGCTTCTTCAAAAATAGCCCTTCTGTCGTCTGGTTTAGAATTGAGAATTGCATCCATACGACCTTGACCAACGATAGAATACCCCTCAAGACCAAGACCTGCGTTTCTCAAAAGTTCACTTATATCTCTCAACCTTGCAGGAGCACGGTTGATGAGATATTCACTTTCACCCGAACGATAAAGTTTGCGTGAAATAACAACCTCGTCATATGGCAACGGAAAAATTTGATTTTTGTTGTCAAATATGAGCGAAGCTTCACAATAGCTCATTGATTTTCGCTGTTCTGTTCCACTGAAAATAAGGTCTTGCATTGTTTTGCCACGCAATTTTGACGCAGCCTGCTCACCAAGAACCCATCTCACCGTATCCGAAACATTACTTTTGCCACAACCGTTTGGTCCAACGATTGCGGTGATGTTTGAGTCGAACTTTATTTCTACTTTGTCTGCAAAAGATTTAAAACCATAAACCTCTATCTTTTTTAAGTTCAATTTTCCAAACCCCTGTCTTTTAAAACGTTATAGGCGTTTTTAGCTGCCTGATATTGTGCCTCTGCCTTGTTTTTACCTTTACCAACACCAATCTTTTTGTCATTTATTTTTGCCACAAAGCAAAATTCGGGGTTGTGTTCAGGCCCTGTTTTAGATATAAATTCATATTCTAAAACCAATTTATATTGCTGTGCATATTCCTGCAGAGCAGTTTTATAATCGTCAAACACGTCTGACGACATAATTTCTTTTATATAAGGTATAATATATTTTAAAGCAAATTGTTTGCCGACTTCAACGTTACTATCCAAAGTAATTGCCGCCAAAACAGCCTCAAACAAATTTGCATGAGTTTTTTTGCTTGTGTTTGACGTGCCGTCGTTTGCATTAAGCACCAGATATTTGTTTAAACCAAGTTTTTCAACAATAGAAGCAAGTGTTTCGGTAGAAACGGACTTTGCTTTTATTTTGCTCAACTTTCCTTCCTGCAGATTTTTTACGTTTAAAAACAAATATTCTGTAACGGCATAATTAAGGATTGCATCGCCAAAAAACTCCAGTCTTTCGTTATCTTCCAATCCGTTGCCATAGGCATAAGAAGAATGACGAAAAGCAGTGTCACAAAGAGTTTTATCCTTAAAAACATACCCTATGATTTTTTCTATTTCGTCATATTTCATTTTTATTCTTCTTCTTTGCTTTGTGTAAGACTTTCTTTAATTTTGCCAATCAAATCATTCTTGTGCATTTCATATACTTGCATAATACTGCCACAAATAGATTTTGCTTTTGATGATCCATGTGATTTGATGACAAGTTTTTCAACGCCAATAAATGGTGCACCACCATTTTGGTTATAATCCATAAGATTACGAATTTTGCCAAAAGATTTTTTGAGCATTGCACCTGCAATTTTTGTTTTAAGACTGCTGTAAATCTCGTTTTTTATCATTTTAAGCATTGTTGTTGCAATGCCTTCGCTTGCTTTGAGTGCAACGTTGCCGGCAAAACCATCTGCAACAACAACGTCATATTCGCCAGTTGTAATATCACGCGCTTCCATATTGCCAACAAAATTGATAGGAAGTTGTTTGAGCAATGGGAATGTTTCTTTAACAAGTTGGTTACCCTTTTCGTCTTCTGTGCCGTTGCACAAAAGACCAACGCGTGGGTTTTCAATTCCATAAACGGCTTTCATATATGCATTGCCCATAAGAGCAAATTGTTCAAGCATATTTGGCTTGCAATCTACATTTGCGCCACAGTCAATAAGCAAAGTGTGACCACCAGTAAGTGTTGGCAAAACAGGTGCAAGTGCAGGGCGAGAAATGCCTTTAATTCTGCCAATGCGCAACAAAGCACCAGTAAGAACAGCCCCTGTGCTGCCAGCTGACACCATGCCGATGCAATCAGGATCTTCTTTCGTTTTGTCAAGAGCTTTTACCAAAGAAGACTCTTTTTTTGATCTGATAGCCATTGTTGGCACGTCGTGACAAGTGATTATGTCTTGTGCATCAACAAATTCTATTCTGCTTGCATCGTATTGTTCTTGTTTAAGCAAATTTTCTATTTCTGCCTGATTGCCAACCAAAACCAAAGAAAACTCTTTGTTTTGTTCCAAAGCCATCACGCAACCTTTAACCAATTCGTGCGGAGAATGATCTCCACCATAAATATCTACAACTATTTTCATTGTTAATACCTCGTAAGTTTTGTGAAAAACACAAATATCACTAAATACAGTATACATTAAAATTTGCCTTAACACAATACATTTTAACGTTTTTGGACACATGTTTCACAAAAATCACAACTGTTTCACGACTTAAAAAATAAAAAAGCGAGCCCTTTTGGACTCGCTTTTAAATGCAATTAATAATTATTCAGCTTTTTCTTTTTGCTTAACAATTTGTTTGCCATCATAGAAACCACAATATTTGCATACTCTGTGGCTCAATATTTTTTCATGACATTGAGGACACTCAACAAGAGTTGGAACAGTAAGTTTCCAGTTTGCTGATCTTGTATGTTTCCTTTGTTTTGAGGTTTTCCTTTTTGGTACTGCCATAATTGCACCCCCTGATTACAAAATTACAGTGTCTCAATGTTAAAAATCTGCGACACGTTTAGCATTATACAAAATAATACTTTATTTGTCAAACAAAATTTTGACTTATTTTGCAAGGCGTTGAGTTTCTCTTGCGATAACCAATTCTTCGTTAGTTGGGATAACCAAAACTTTAACTTTTGAATCTGGTTTAGAGATTTCACAAATTTGACCACGTTTGAAATTTTTGTTTGCATCAACGTCAAAGTCTACGCCCATGTAAGAAAGTTGACCAGCAACTTTTTCACGGATGTAAGGGTCGTTTTCACCAACACCAGCTGTAAATACGATGCAATCAACACCATTCATAACTGCCGCATATGAACCAACGTATTTTTTAACGTTGTAAGCAAATGCGTCTACAGCAAGTTTGTTAAGGCCATCAAATTTGCCTGGAGCCATAAGGTCACGGAAGTCACTGCTGTTTTCTGACATACCCAATACGCCACATTCTTTGTTGAGGTATTTGATAGTGCGCGCAATGTCCCAGCCTTCTTTTTGCATAAGGTATTCGATAACTGATGGGTCAATGTTACCGCTTCTTGTTCCCATTGGAACACCTTCGAGTGGTGTGAAGCCCATTGATGTATCTACACTCTTGCCACCATCAACTGCAGCGATTGAAGAACCGTTACCCAAGTGACATGTGATGATTTTTGCTTCTTTTGGATCTTTGCCAATGAATTTTGCAGCTTCGCCAGAAACGAACATATGGCTTGTGCCGTGGAAGCCGTATTTACGGATTTTATATTTTTTGTAGTGATCGTATCTGATGCCGTAAAGATAAGCATAGTCAGGCATAGATGAGTGGAAAGCTGTATCGAATACTGCTACCATTGGAGTGTTTGGCATTACAGATTGGCAAGCTTTAATACCCATTACGTTTGCTGGATTGTGAAGTGGTGCCAATTCGCTGTTTCTGTCGCAGATTGCCAAAACTTCGTCATTGATGAGCACGCTTTCTGTAAAGTCTTCGGCACTGTGAACAACACGGTGACCAACTGCAGAAATTTCGTCCATAGATTTGATAACGCCACATTCTGGGCTAACGAGTGCATCCAAAACCATTTTGATTGCAACTTCGTGGTTAGGCATATCGTTGTTAAATACTGTTTCTTTACCGTTTGCTTTGTGAGTCAAAACAGAACCGTCGATAGCAATTCTTTCGCACAAACCTTTAGCGATAACGCTTTCGTTTGTCATATCAATAAGTTGATATTTGAGAGATGAGCTACCTGCGTTAATAACCAAAATTTTCATTGTTATATATTCCCCTCTATATAATATTTAAAATTAGTTGCCTGCTTGGCATGCTGTCAATGCTACTACGCCAACGATATCGTCTACGTTGCAACCTCTTGACAAGTCGTTGATAGGTTTTGCCATACCCTGGCAGATAGGACCAAAAGCGTTTGCTTTTGCAAATCTTTGAACGAGTTTATAACCGATATTGCCTGCATCGAGGTCAGGGAATACCAATACGTTAGCTTGACCAGCAACTTTGCTGCCAGGAGCTTTGAGTGATGCAACTTCTGGAACAAGAGCAGCGTCAAGTTGAAGTTCGCCATCGATCATCATATCTGGAGCTTTTTCTTTTGCCAAGTTAGCTGCAGTTTGAACTTTTGTTACGTCGTCGTGTTTTGCGCTGCCTTTTGTTGAGAATGAAAGCATTGCAACTTTTGGTTCGTCTTTAAGCAATGTTTTTGCAGAAAGAGCACTTGCAACTGCGATATCAGCAAGTTGTTCTGCAGTTGGGTTTGGGTTGATTGCACAGTCTGCAAACAAGAAGATACCGTCAGAACCCATATCTTTATCTTTAGTCTCAATAATGAAATAGCCTGAAGCAGTTGAAATGCCAGGAGCAGTTTTGATAATTTGAAGTGCAGGACGGAGCAAGTCGCCTGTTGAGTGGATAGCACCACCAACCATACCGTCAGCATCGCCAGCTTTTACCATCAAAACGCCTTGGTACAAAACGTTGTTTTTAGCAAGGTCCATAGCTTGTTCTTCAGTCATACCTTTTGACTTTCTTGCATTGTAAAGAATTTCTGCATATTCATTGATTTTTGGGTTGTTTTGTGGATCAATGATAGTAACGCCGTCAAGACATACGTCTGGGCATTTTTCTTTGATAACAGATTCTTTACCCAAGATAACGATTTTTGCAAAACCTTCTTGTGCAATAATGCTTGCAGCTTTGATTACGCGTGGTTCTTCGCCTTCTGGGAGAACAACTGTTTTGTTCAATGCTTTTGCTCTTTGTTTGTAAGTTTCAATCAATTGTGACATAAAAAACCTCTCAAAACGGAAAATTCTATTGCTTTTCCTTATTTTTTAGTTATAATAATTCTACTACAACTTGAAAATAAAGTAAAGATATGAATCAAACAATTTTAAAAAAATGTGGGATCATTTGTGAATATAACCCACTTCACAACGGACACATAAGACAAATTCAAGCCGCAAAAGAACAAACTGGTTGCGACACACTTGTTTGTATAATGAGTGGCAACTTTGTTCAGCGTGGTGACGGTGCAGTTTTAGACAAATATACACGTGCAATTCACGCAATAAAGGCAGGTGCTGACATTGTTGTTGAGTTGCCTACGGTTTTTGCAATAAATTCGGCACAAGACTTTGCTTTTGGCGCAATAAAAACCCTTTCTGCACTTGGTTGCAATCATTTACACTTTGGCAGTGAATGCGGCAACGTTGAAGATCTGGAAAAAATAGCAGAATTTTTAATTGACCCACCATCTGCTTTCACAAAAAAATTGCAGGAAAATCTTGCAAAAGGCTTGTCATACCCACAAGCAATAAACAAATCTGCCGGCAAATATTTTGACAGCGAAATTTTAAACAACCCAAATAACACCCTTGCAATCGAATATATTAAAGAAATAAAAAAGCAACACAGCAACATCATCCCTATGACGTTGCAACGCAACAGCGACTATAACAGCGATGATCTTGCATCTGAATTTTGCTCTGCAAGTGCTATTCGCACTGCATGCAGCAAACAAGAATTTAAAAAGATAAAAAATCACGTACCAGATTACGTTTTTAGCGATTTGACTAAAAATCAATTTTACAGCCAGCAAAACTTTAAAATTTTTGCCCATGGTTTTTTGATAACATCTACCCCAGATTATCTCAAAAATACTTATGGTGCAGAAGAAGGTTTGCACAACAAACTTTTTAAAAATGCAACCCTGCCTTGTTATGACGACCTTTTGTTTGGCACAAAAAGCAAAAGATACACTTTGCTTAAAATAAAACGTCTTGTTTTAAACAGTGTGCTTGGCATAACAAAAAGCACAATGAAAAAAGCAAAAAAAGCAAAACCTTATTTTAAAGTTTTGGCAATAAACAGTGAAAGACTGGATATTTTAAGTGATTTTTCTAAACAAAATGCAAGCGACGTTAAAAAATTTAACGATGCGCAAAAAGAAATTTTAGAAATTGACAAAAAGGCAAGCAATTTGTATTATGCTCTTTGCCAAAAACAAGGCAACCTTGACGTAAGTTTGCCGATGCAAAAAGTTGACGTAAAAAACAAAAAAGATTGACATTTTGTCAATCTTTTTTTATTGTCGTTTATTCGTTTTCTTCGTTTCCTTCCTGATTTAAACCAAGAAGTTTTTTAATGCGATTAATTTTTGATTTTGCAGCTTTTTCGCCTGCAATAACAGCCTCTTTAACTGTTTTAACCTGAAATTGGCTACCGTCCATTTTTGGCACGATTACAACGTCGCCACGGTTATACATTTTTTTGGTATTTTTCCAGTCCAAAATGTCAAACGTGCGAAACAAAACCTGAAAGATAGTTGGATTTTCAACAAACTCGCCATGGTCACCCAAAGCATCTACCAGCACGATAACGTCTGGAGCAAACTCTT
>JAFVQA010000068.1 GCA_017505015.1 Clostridia bacterium | reverse complement strand
GTAACCAACAAACACAATGCCATTGTAATAATCGGTGTCGTTTATTATAGAAAAGTCAAGGCGCACTTTGTCGCCAAAACCCATTTGTTCAAAACTGTTGCAAACAATTTGCAGTTCGTCTGTGGCTTGTTTTGAAACGTCGTTTGTGGCAACCTGTTTTGCAACTGCCAAAACCTTGCAAAAACAACCTTTTGCATTGACAAGCAAATTTATTTTTTGTGCAAAAGCACTGTCTATGCCCTTTTGTTCGCAATAGCTGACAAGGTCGTGCACGTTTTTAGATGACACGTATGCCAAAACTTCGTCTTTGTTTTCAATGCCATATTCCTGCATCAAGCCAAGCACAAGGCCAAGGTGCGAAACGTCTAACACAAAGTTTTTGTCAATAGCATTAAGTGTTTGACCTGCAAGTGACAAAACCTCCAAAGTGGCATAACCGTCTACGTCGCCAATAAACTCAAGGCCAACCTGACTGATTTCTTTAAACTCTTTGGTTGCACCCTGTGGGCGATATACACTTTCTTTATAATAAAACTTTTCGTTTGCCTGTTTTGTTGCCTTTGTGTTTTTAACGATAGACAAAGTTACATCTGGCTTGAGCGCCATAAGTTTGCCGTTAAGGTCGGTAAAGGTGATGACGTATGGACTGCGCAAAAACTTTTTGTTTTCGAGATACACGCCATATTCCTCAAACTTGCTCATTTTAAACTGTTTGTAACCAAAACTTTCGTATATGTTTTTAAGGTCGAAAAACAATTTTTCTTCTTGAAAAAAATCACTTTTGTTCATCGTTGTCCTCCACCATTTTGCCAACAATTTCTGCATAGCCACCACTGCCATATTTTATGCAACGTGACACCCTGCTGAGCGTTGCAGACGAAATGTCTGTTATTTCTATAATTTGCGAATAGGTATATCCTTTCAACAACAATTTTGCACACAAAAGTCGTTGTGCCATTTGCTCAACTTCGCTTGGAGTGCAAAGGTCTTGCAACAACAATTCAAAGTCGTTTGCGTCACTTATTTTTGCAAGACATTCATACAATTCACGATTGATTTTTTGTTTGTCAAATTTTTCCATTTTAAACCCACCGATTTGTGATATTGAAACCATTTTACACCCTCACTTTAGTTTTGTAAAGTGCTTTCACGAATTAAAGTGTGAAAGCAAGACAAAAAATTTCATTTTTGTCTTGCGCTACGAGTAGAGCGTGTGTAAATAATATGTAGAAAGTGCTTCTGTGTAACACTACACCAGTTCGAGTAAAGTGAAATATATTTTTTATTGTATCTTTTTCACAACAAAAAAAAGACGGCAAATGCCGTCTTTTAATTTTGGTTTTTTATTAAAGTTCAATGCTCCAAACGTGTTTTGCACGCAAAAGTTTGCCAAAAATATATTTGTTGCTTGCAGACTCACCAATTACCAGCAGTCTGCCGTTGAGATAAACCATTTCTTCTGCCATTGGTGGTGCAGAAATTGTGTCAACCAGACTTGCACTGTCAAGGCAAATGAGCGGAACGTTTTTGTTTGCAACCATTGTTGTGCTTTGTGGTTGGTTTTTTGCCGTTTGCACGTCGTATACGTAAAGTTTTGAGGTTGCAAGGCCATAACTGCTTGACAACACGATTTTGCCGTTTGCAAAAGTCATGCCCTGAATTTTGTCTGTTATGCTGAATGCGCCAATTGGTGCATCGGCATAGATATCACCATCACCGTCGAGAAGATAGCCAAATACCATTGCATTGTTTTTGTCGCCTGCAGGAGTTGTTATTTTGTGGCTGTCGTCTGTGCTGTATTTGTTTTCCATATAAAACTCGCCAACGTAAAGCACACCGTTTTCTACGTGGCAAAAAGATGCGTTTGTGTGCACTGGCACGTTTTGTTTTGCCTCAACGTCGTCACCTTCGTTTGCAGAAAGAATTTCGCTGAGAGAATATATCAAAACAGAAGACGGGTCACCTTCGCTGTTGCACACGTATACCTTGTCTTTAAAAACAGAAACGCCACCTGCGTGGTTTGTTGTGTATTTGCCCTTTTCGTCTTTAAGCTGAACGTACGTGGTTGTTCTGTCGTCATAATTCGTGCCTTTAACGATATATATTCTGCTTGGTTTTTTGCCTTTCATATATCCACTTGCAAGAATAACGTCGTTGCCTGCATAGCAAAAGCCCTGCTGAATGAAATCGTCGCCTGCACCTGGTGTTGCAAATTCTTTTTGACTGTCACGGCTGTAAAAATCGTTGTAAATAAGTGGTTCAGCAAGCATAAAGCCAAGCACGGCAACAATAGCCACAACAATTATTATTGCAAAGGTTTTTATTGCAATTTTAACAAGTTTTTTAATCATAATTTTTCCTTTTGTATGTCAGCAGTTTTCTGCTATGTCAAAAATGAGTTTTTGTGTGTCGTCCCAGCCAATGCAAGGGTCTGTTATAGACTTGCCATAAATACCCTCGTGGCTTATTGCCTGACTGCCCTCGACGATATAACTTTCTATCATCATGCCTTTTACAAGTTTTTTAAGGTCGGCATTATGCTTTCTGCTGTTTAACACTTCGTTTGCAATGCGAATTTGCTCTTTAAACTTTTTGCCACTGTTAGAGTGATTTGTATCTATAACGACTGCAGGGTTTTTAAGATCCATCTGGCTGTATAAATCAAACAACTTCATCATATCTTCATAGTGATAGTTTGGAATGTTGTTGCCGTGTTTGTTAACGCCGCCACGCAAAATTGCATGGGCAAGGTCGTTGCCACTTGTTGTCACGTCTTGACTGCGATAAATAAAATTGTGGCTGTGCTGTGCGGCGTATATCGAATTGAGCATTACAGACAAGTGACCACTGGTTGGGTTTTTCATTCCAACAGGAATATCCATTCCGCTTGCAGTAAGGCGATGTTGCTGATTTTCTACAGATCTGGCACCAATTGCCTCATAACTCAAAAGATCGTCAAGATAACTTCTGTTTTCGGGGTAAAGCATTTCGTCTGCCGAACTCAACCCACTTTCACTCATGGCACGAAGGTGAATTTTACGTATTGCCACAATTCCTTCTGCAAGGTTTGGTGCTTTGTCTGGCACTGGCTGGTGCAACATTCCCTTATAACCCTCACCGGTTGTGCGTGGTTTGTTTGTGTATATGCGAGGTATGATCATGAGCCTGTCTTTAACCTGCTCGTTGATTTTTGCTAATCTGCTTATATAATCGCAAACGGCATCTTCGTTGTCGGCAGAACATGGGCCGATTACAAGCACAAATCTGTCGTCTTTCCCCTCAAAAATGTTTCTTATTTCTTTATCACGAATTGCCTTTGCCTCTGCCAGTTTTTTTGACAACGGAAACTGACTTTTTATCTCGTCAGGGCTTGGCAAAACACCATTTATCTTCATTGACATAAGCCACCTCAAAAAAACGGATTTTTGTTTTTCAAATTATATATTTTTTATTTTGCATTGTCAACGGCAAGGCAAACAAAAAAGCCTGTTTCATAATGAAACAGGCAATTTGGCGCGCCGTAAGAGATTCGAACTCCTGGCCTTTTGGTCCGTAGCCAAACGCTCTATCCAGCTGAGCTAACGGCGCATACTATTTGATTAGCCTATATAGTATAGACTTGTTTTTTATTTTTGTCAAATGATATAGCAAATTTATTTTTTAAAAAAACGTTTCATCACCCTATCCAAATAATTTAGATAAAAAGTTGGTTGTTTTTTGCAACAAAAAAGCACGGGATTTCCGTGCTTTTTATTTTTTGCAAACAGCATTGTTATATGCGTGTTGCTTTTTACAAAATGTCTATATATTCGCCGTTGAGGGCTTTGTTCATACTGCGAACTGCACAAAATTTGCCACACATTGAACAACTGTCGTCATGTTCTGGCGCACGCGAGTCGCGAATTGCTTTTGCAGTTGCAGGGTCTATTGCACACTGCCACTGTTTTTGCCAATCAAAGGTGCGCCTTGCATCTGCCATCTGGTCGTCGAAATCTCTTGCGTGAGGAATTTTTTTGGCAATGTCAGCCGCATGTGCTGCAATTTTTGATGCAATAATGCCTTGTTTAACGTCATTTACGTTTGGCAAAGCAAGGTGCTCTGCCGGTGTAACGTAACAAAGAAAAGCAGCACCGTTTGCAGCGGCAATTGCACCACCTATTGCAGAAGTAATGTGGTCGTAGCCAGGGGCAATATCCGTAACGATTGGACCAAGCACGTAGAAAGGTGCACCCATGCAGATAGTCTGCTGAATTTTCATGTTTGCCGCTATCTGATCCATTGGCATATGGCCAGGGCCTTCTACCATAACCTGCACGTCTTTTGCCCATGCACGTTTTGTAAGTTCGCCAAGGCGAACAAGCTCTTCGATCTGGCAAACGTCGCTTGCATCGGCAAGGCAACCTGGTCTGCAGGCGTCACCCAAAGAAATCGTAACGTCATATTCACGGCAGATATCCAGAATTTCGTCAAAATATTCATAAAAAGGGTTTTCCTGCCCTGTCATGCTCATCCATGCAAAAACAAGCGACCCACCGCGTGAAACAATGTTCATTTTGCGTTTGTGTTTTTTGATTTGTTCTATGGTTTTGCGTGTAATACCACAATGCAAAGTAACAAAGTCAACGCCATCTTGTGCATGCAAACGCACCACGTCGACAAAATCTTTTGCCGAAAGTGTTGCAAGGTCACGCTGATAATGAATAACGGCATCATACACAGGCACCGTGCCAATCATTGCAGGGCACTCGCTTACAAGTTTTTGCCTGAATGGTTGAGTGTTGCCGTGAGATGACAAATCCATAATAGCATCGGCACCCATATCAACCGCAGTCAAAACTTTTTGCATCTCGACGTCATAGTCTTTGCAGTCGCGTGACACACCAAGGTTTACGTTAATTTTGGTTTTGAGCATTGAACCAACGCCTTGTGCATCTAAACACTTGTGCATTTTGTTTGCGCAAATTGCCACCTGCCCTTTTGCAACAAGGTCACAAATTTCCTGAGCAGAACGAAATTCTTTTTTGGCAACAATTTCCATTTCTTTTGTGATGATGCCTTGTTTTGCGGCATCCATTTGTGTGGCATAGTTTTTCATAAAGCCCCCTTGTCAAATCATTTTGAAAATTGCGAATTCAAGTCAAACGCATGGTTCATTGGGCCAGAGCCTTTGCCAAGATCGAGCATTGCAGACAGTGCACCCGAAATATATTCTTTTGCTTTTTGCACCGATTGCTCAAGTGACAAGCCTTTTGCAAGGTTTGACGCAATGGCAGAAGAAAGAGTGCAACCTGTGCCGTGTGTGTTTGCGTTGTCAATGCGTTTGCCCTCAAACCACGTGAACACCCCGTTTGCATAAAGCAAATCGTTTGCATCGTTTATGCTGTGCCCACCTTTAAGCAAAACGGCACAACCAAAGTCATCACCAATTTTTTTTGCACAATCCATAATATTTTGTTTTGTTGCGATATGCATGCCTGCAAGAACCTGTGCCTCTGGAATGTTTGGCGTAACAAGTATTGCAACCGGCAACAATTTTTTTACAAGGGTTAAAACAGCATCGCTTTGCATGAGCGATGAGCCAGACGTTGCAACCATAACGGGGTCTACCACAACGTTTTTTGCGTTGTAAAATTTCAATTTTTGTGCAATCACTTCAATAAGCTGGCTTGACGAAACCATGCCGATTTTTACTGCATCGGGAAAGATATCTTCAAACACGGCATCAAGCTGGTCAGCCAAAAACTCTGGTGTGGCTTCTTGAATTGATCTCACACCAGTTGTATTTTGTGCAGTAAGTGCCGTGATAACGCTCATTGCATAAACGCCGTTCATTGTCATTGTTTTAATGTCTGCCTGAATGCCTGCCCCACCACTGCAGTCACTGCCTGCAATGGTCAATGCCGTTTTTAGTTTCATAGTGTTGTTCTCCTGTTTTTTATTGATATAGCAAATCGCCTTTATAAGGTTTCTTTATTTTTTGCGAACAAAATTCCAAAACCCGTTTGTATCTTTAAAATCTGCAATATAACAATCTGCCAGTTGACGAATTTCATTTTGTCTTGTTTCGCTGTTGTCAAAAACACCAACCACTGCAAAACCATCGTCTTTGGCAGTTTTTATGGCGTGCAGAGCATCTTCGAACACAAGGGTGTTGCTACGATTTGCGCCAAAAAATTCCATTGCCTTTTGAAAAACAACAGGCTGATCTTTGCCACAACCAACTTCATCGCAAGTGAAAATTTCTTCAAAAAACTCAGCCATGCCACATCTGCAAAGAGCAGACTGTATGTGAAAACGGTCAGATGCAGTTGCAATACACATGCGTATGCCGGCATTTTTCATTTGTTGCAAAAAGTCAACCACACCCACCTTTGGCAAAACATCGTTGATATAAAAATGCTCTATGGTTTTGTTTATTCCATTCATAATCTGCTGGACAGACAAAGTCAGGTCATATTCTTTTTGCAAATAACAAGCAGACTGATATAAGCTCAATGGTCTGAGGTCTTCGCGCAAAGATGGTTTTGCTTTTTTGCCAAGTGAACTCAAAAACACGTCACCGGCATTGTCCCAAATAAACATTGAGTCAAACAAAGTGCCGTCAAAGTCGAAAATGGCACACTTTACGTTAGCAGACTCTACCATTTCTTTTGACAGTGCACTAAGCAAACGGCACTCACTTTCGATATCTTCTGCCGAAAAAATGGCACTCACCAAAGCAACGCCATCAACACCCGTGCCTGCAAGCTGAGATATGTTACGTTTGTTTATTCCACCAATTGCCACCACAGGAACGTCAACGGCAGAACAGATGTCGTGCAAAGTTTGTTTTGACAAAACGTCGGCATCTGTTTTGGTAGAGGTAGAAAACATTGCACCAACACCAAGGCAGTCTGCACCGTTTTTAACTGCGGCCAAAGCTTGTTCTACGGTATGAACCGAAACACCAACAATCATTTTGTCGCCAACCTTTTTGCGCACCTGCGAAGCAACCATATCTTCCTGCCCAACGTGAACGCCATCTGCATCACATTGCAAAGCAATATCCACGTTATCGTTAACGATAAAAGGCACACCATATTGTCTGCACAATTTTGCAATTGCCCTTGCTTCGACCAAAAACTCTTTTTCGTCAAGGTCTTTTTCGCGAAGCTGAACACAGGTTGCACCACCTTTAATGGCAGACTCAACCTGCTGATATAACGTTTGTTTGCCAACCCACGCTCTGTCTGTAACTGCATATAGCAACATTGATTTTTTATCTAACTTCATATTTTGCACCTTTTTCCAGCATATCTGGGGTCATGTTGTAAATTGCATCAATGATATAGTTTCTGTAAGAAGAATTGCCGTCCATAGCTGAAAGTCTGCCGTGAGCAATTTCGCCTGCAACACCCATTGATATAACGGCTGCCGCAGTTGCATCTAACACGTTGTCTTTATTGGCAGTTACAAAGGCAGTTGTCATTGCAGAAAGCTGACAACCCGTGCCCGTAATGTCTGACATCATTGGGTGCCCGTTTTTTATGCAATATGCCTTTTGACTGTCTGCAACAATGTCGATAGCACCTGTAATGGCAATGACTGCACCTGTTTTTTTGGCAAACTGTTTGGCAAACTCAACCACGTTGTCAAGATTTTGTTCGCTCACTTTGTCTGCCACGTCGGCATCTACGCCTTTTGTTTTTCCACTGCCAAGTGCAAGCGTTTTTATTTCAGAAATATTGCCACGTATAACTGCAAACCTGACCTCATCAAGCAATTTCAGTGCCGTTTGTGTGCGCAATGCTGATGCACCTGCGCCAACAGGGTCAAGCACAACGGGGTGTCCAAGCTGATTTGCCTTTTTGCCTGCAATGAGCATAGAATCGATTGTGCGACTGTTGAGTGTGCCTATGTTTATATTCAAACCGGCACATACAGAAGTTATTTCTTCAACCTCGTTTTTGTCGTCTGACATAATTGGAGATGCCCCGCATGCAATAATGATATTTGCACAGTCGTTGACTGTTACGTAATTTGTAATATTGTGAATTAACGGACAGGTTTGCCTTACCTTTGCCAACATTTGTTTAAACATAAAATTTTCTCCTTTCAGTCATTTAAAAACTGTTGCATAGTGTGCAACGCATGTGCCTTTTTTAGACCAAAAACCACAATGCCTGCAAGAATTGCACCTGCAACGGCAGAAATCAAAAACGGAATGATATATGCATAAAAAGCAACGTCTGCAACGCTTTGACCCATAATCAAAATAGCCACAGGATAAGCACACAATCCGCCTATTACAGAAGTACCAAACGCTTCGCCAACCATTGTGCCCAAAATGCTTTTTGTTTTAAGGTATACAAAACCACAAACTATCGCACCAAAAATACTGCCCGGAAAAGCCATAAAACTGCCAAGACCAAACAACACCCTGATGAGTGCTGCACAAAAAGCCGCACCCAAACCATACCAAGGGCCAAGCAACACGGCACACAACACGTTTACCATATGTTGCACCGGTGAACATTTGCTGCCAAATACCGGAAAAGAAATAAAACTGCCCACAACTGCCACGGCACAAAAAACACCGGCTATGGCAAGTTTTTTTACACTTGAATTTTTCATTTTTTATTCTCCTTTTTAAATACTCAAGGAAACGGCTATAACGTATACAGCATCGCTCCCCAAAAAACACGCAGAAAAACTGCTGTGGAAACTTTCGGTCGATGCTTTGTGGCATCCTCTCACGCCGGAACACGGCTTCCCATCGCTGTATACTCGGCACAGGGCGCTCCCCCTCTGCCAGCCACTTTTCAAGTGGAAAAAAACCTCCTTTAAAAAATCAATAAAAAAGGGATATACCCAACGTGGTATATCCCTGTAAAAAAGCAAAAACAAAACTCTCTACGGTGGCATTATCCACGTCAGATAAAGGGTCGAAAAACTTCCTCTCAGCCTGCAAAGCAAGCTCCCCTGTGTTGTTAAAAGCATAAAAAAATGAGCCATCACCCGATGCCTCATACAATAGTCCCAGTTATGACTTCCTACGACGGCATTATCCGCATCAGGTAAAAGGGTCGAAGCAAAACTTCCTCTCAGCTTTTTATAGCTCCCCTGTATTTATTGTTGGTTGCATTATACACCCTAAAAAAGCAATTTGCAATAGCTATTTTAAAAATAAAAGGCAAAACAACAAAAATTTTTGCAACAAAAAAGCACGAAAAATTCGTGCTTTTAGTTCTGTTTTGTTAAAAAATATCTTCTTCGTGCTCGGGTGTTTGCGCCTGGTCGATTGGTTTTGAAGACATACGCTGGCTCTTCACAAACTTCAATGCGCTTTCTTCCTGCTCGGCAGTGAGCGGTGTTTTTTGTTTGTCTTCCGGCTGGTTGACAACCACCTGCTGATATGGCAAAGCAAGGTTGTTTTTTTCGAACATAATTTTAATTTCTCTGTTCATGCCACGTTGAACGGTATAGATATCTTCTTCGTGACATTTTGCAAAAAACAACAATTCCATAGTTGACGAACCAAGGTTTGTAATGCCCTTGTAAAAAGGCCCTTCTACAATTTGAGGAACGTTTTGTTTGATTGTGTCTATGTTTTTTTCGATAATAAGCTCGATGTTTTGAATTGACTCACCATAGTTGACCGAAACGATTGACCTTGCAAGCGAAAGTTCTTTGGTCTGGTTGATAACCGTTGTAATCATGCTGTTGTTAACAACCTTAACGTTGCCACCAACGTCAACTATTTTTGTGGTGCGAATGCCAATTTCGTCAACACGGCCACGCCAGCCGTCAACAACAACGTAGTCGCCAACCTGATAAACCCTTTCAAACACAATAAAAATGCCTGCAATGATATCTGCAATAAGGCTTTGTGCGCCAAGACCAACAACGATACCCAAAATTCCGGCAGAGGCAACGAGAGCACCTGTGTCAACACCCCATGCAGAAAGCACAAGCAAAACTGCAACTATTGCAATGATATATCTCAAAAAGCTGTTCATCATTTTAACGATAGTCACGTGGCGTTTGTTTTTGCGCATAACCTGCCTTATGCAAAATCTGGCAATGATGCTGAGCGTCCACGCAATGGTTAAAATCTGCACCGTTTTTATAACAGAAGGCACAAGCCCAAACAACATGTTTACGCCGTCGTTTGCCGAAACAGCCTGATTAAACCATGACTCTTCGCCAAAAATATGGTCATACAAAATGATAGAAACCACCGTTATACCCAAAAAAACAAGGTAAAACAAAAGTCTGTGTGTTTTGATTTTTGATTTTTCGTTTTGCATAGTTTTTTCCTTTTTTTATTCTTTGGCAACGTGAGTGATCGTTTTTATTTTTTCTTTTGCAAGGCAAACGTTGCCGTCTTTAACTTCTACCGTAAAATACACACCTGTTGGCAAATCTGTCTGTTCGCCCGAGTCAGATGCAAAATCCATTTTATCCACACGATATATCTGTTTGTTGCCGTTGTAAACAACAATGCTTATGTTTGCGTTTTCGTCCCAGTCGGCACTTTCTACCATATAATAAATAGCGTTTTCTGTTGCAGAAAGGTGTGTTATTTCTGCAGTATAATCGCTTGTGGGGTGAAAAATTGTAGTTGCCGCAGTTATCGTTCCTGCCGCTGCAAGTGCAAGCACACCTGCCACAACCTTTGCGTTTGTTTTTGCCTTTTTTGCAAACTCGGCGTTATATATCTGTGGCCTTACGTAAGTAACTTCGTCAACAACCTGCTTTTCATCTGGCAAAGGGTTGGCTTGCTGATATTGTGGCAATTCATGCCAGTTGTTGTGTTTTTCGCCAAAGGCAAACTTTTCGTTGTCCGGGTCGTTTACCAGATCTTTTAACAAATCCGGGTCAAACTGCACAAACCTCACCCCCTGTGTGTGTTTTATGGTTATATTATACAATAAAACCAAAACAAAGCAATAGCAAAAGCAAAACAAAAAAGCACGGGAAACCCCGTGCTTTTGAAATATATTTTTTATTGTTTTTCTTCTTTTTCTTTTGGCATAACAAGGTTGAGGATAATTGCCAAAACAAAAACAACTGCAACGCAGTTTTCTGCAAAAATTGTTTGGAACAATTGTGGAAAACCTGCAAAGATTTGTGGCACTTGTGTAAAACCAAGACCAATGCTGAGCGACAACGCCAAAATTGTTATGTTGCGTTGAGAAAAACCACATTTTGCAACCATTTGCATACCACTTACAACAATAGTACCAAACATCATTATTGTGCAACCACCCAAAACGGCTTCTGGCAACGTTGCCAGAATTGCACCAACTGCCGGGAACAAACCTGCAATTATCATAATGCATGCACCCGTTGCAATAGTAAACCTGTTTACAACCTTTGTCATAGCAACAAGACCAACGTTTTGGCTGAAAGAAGTGACAGGCATGCAACCAAAGCAGGCAGAAAGCGAACTTACAAAACCGTCAACTGCAAGCGAACCAGAAATTTCTTTGTCTGTTGGTTCGCGACCAAGTGCAGTAGAAGCAAGTGCAGTTGTGTCGCCAATTGTTTCTGTTGCAGAAACCAAAAAGATGAGTGCAACTGCAATAATGGCATCAATATTAAACACAGGTGCATACGGCATAATTTTTGGCAACGAAACAATGCCAATTCCTTCGAGTGCAGAAAAATCTACCACACCAAGGCAAAGCGCAAGTATATAACCCACAATAAGACCAAACAAAACAGAAAGTTGTTTGTAATGACCTTTTGCTAAAATGTTAAAGCCAATGCAACAAACGAGTGTAACGCAACCAAGCAACCAGTTTTGTGCACTGCCAAAATCTACTGCGCCATTGCCACCGGCAAAAGAGTTTGCACCAACTGTCAAAAGAGAAAAACCAATTGCCGTAACAACGCTTGCCGCAACTATTGGCGAAATTATTTTGCGCCAGTATTTTGCAAAAAAGCCCAAAAGCCCCTCGACAATACCACCAACGATAACGGCACCGATAATTGCCTCATAACCATAGTTTGAGCCAACGTATGCAAAAACCGAAACGAATGTAAAGCTCACGCCCATTATGATAGGCAGGCCTGAACCAAACTTCCAGAAAGGAAACAGTTGTATCAACGAACCAATGCCCGCAATAATCATTGCCGTTTGAATGAGAGTTGCCGTTTCGCTTGCAGAAAGGCCACACATACCGGTAACGATAATGATAGGCGTAATATTTGCAACGAACATTGCCAAAATGTGTTGAAAGCCAAAAGGAACAGCCTTTGCAACAGGCACTCGTCCGTCAAGGTTATAAATGTTTTTTACGTCTGCTTTGCTTTTTGTACTCATATTTCCTCCTGCTCACGGAAGAAAATTTCACCTGTGCCTGCATCCATACCGTCAACAATGGCAAGTGACAACAAGTCATAGCCAAGGTTGCGAATCATTCTTCCTCCAACCTGAAAACCTTTTTCTACACCAATGCCAATGCCCACAACCTGAGCACCTGCATCTTGCACGATAGAAATAAGGCCTTGCAAAGCACAACCGTTTGCCAAAAAGTCGTCAATAAGCAAAATTCGCTCGCCTGGTGACAAAAACTTTTTAGACACAATGACAGTGTTTTTGTTTTTGTGAGTAAACGACTCAACTTCTGCCGTATAAAGGTCGCCATCAAGGTTTACACTTTTAGATTTTTTTGCAAAAACAACGGGCACGTCAAAATATTTTGCTGCAGCACATGCAATTGCAATGCCTGACGTTTCGATAGTCAAAATTTTTGTGACCTGCTTTTCTGCAAATTTTTTGTAAAAAGCCTGCCCCATTTTGTCAAGCAGTTTTACGTCCATCTGGTGGTTCAAAAAGCTGTCTACCTTGAGCACGTTGCCCTCTTTTACCACACCATCTTTAACAATGCGTTCTTCTAAAAAATTCATAGCTTTGTTCCTTAATGTAAAATTTACCTACATATTATATAAAAATTCGACAAAGTTTTCAATAGTAAAAGCAAAGTTAAACAAACTTTTGCAAACAAAAAAGCACGGAGTTTTTCCGTGCTTTTATATTTTGTTTAGTTGTTGTTAAATGCGTTTGCGTTTTTTTATCAAAAACCAAATGCCACCGCCAATGCCACCGGCAACGGCAACACTGCCTGCCACAATGCCAGTTATTTCGCCTGCAAACAGTTTTGACTCGATAACAAACGCAACTGTTTTTTCTGCACCGTCAAAGTTGTTTGTTCCGGCAACTGTCATTTTTGCGATATATTCGCCAGGTTTTGTTGGTTTTGTGCTTGTAAAGTTGCTTTCACCTTTTTTGGCATAGCTATATTGAATATCGCCAAAATTGCTTGTTGCACTAACCTGCAAATCTTCGCCCCTTACGTTGCCTGTGATTGAAACGTTGCCTATTGTTACAGTTGCCTTTTTAATTGCAAACTCAAACGAGAGGTCTTCTGCATTGCCATTTGACCAGTTGTAGTTTGCTTTGTCATTGAGTGAATATGTCACAACATAAACACCTGCGTTTGTGCCACCATCGTTAGTTGCTGTATACAAATCGCTTTGCTCAATTGTTGCAATTTGTTTTTGTCCGTTATACACAACAGCTTGGTTGTCGAGTTTTGGTTTTGAAACAACTGCCTTTTCAATTTCAAACTCAAAGGCTTGTTCTGCCGAATAATAAAACTCGCTTTCGTGAACCAAAATTTTCATCCAATAAGTGCCTGCATTTGTTGGAACAGTGCCTGAATACACACCGTTTTGGCTTGTTGCAAAAGAAAGGTCATATTCTTCAACCCAATCTGCAGCAAAGCCATATCCAGGTTTTTCGCCATAAGTCCAGCCAGCAAAAAAGTCTGAAATTTCATTTTGTTCTTTTTCAACAACAAGGTCAACCGTGCAAGTGATTTTTTTGTTTTTAAGATTTACAAACTGCAAAGTCACGCCCGTGTCTGTCGGGTGGAAACCGTCGCTATAAGTCTGATATAAAATCTCCACGTCGTTGATGTCAACCAACTCTGTTTTGCCGTTGTTATACGTTGCAGAAACAACCATGCCGTCTTTTTCAAACGGTTCATAGTAAACATAAGTTGTTTTTGTTGGTTGTGTATCAACGCTGATTCTCGCAATGTCAATAAGTGTAACTGCAACTTTGTTTTGACTGTCTTTCATCAAGAAAAAGTCATTTACAGGTTGTGCGTTGTCAACAGTGCCTTTGTGCAACACAAACAGGTCGTCGTTGCAAACAAAGTTTTCAAACAAAACAATGTCTTCAATATCGGCAATGTCACTCACGTTAACAACCACCTTTATTTCGTTTTGCAAATCTGCACCGTCCAGAACAACTGGTTGAACTGGGATATTTACAAAATACACCGTTGATACTTGTCCTGTGATATCTGCAGTGCTGTTTTCGTGTTCAACAAACAAACTTTCAACACTGCCACCATCCAAAGTGAACTTGCCCATGTTGTTCACCTGTTGCAAAGTGCTGTCACTTGCCTCAAACGTATCATTTGCAAAGTTATAAACGTCAGCACCAAAGTTTGCAACGTTGTTTTTAATCGAAACATTGCTGACAGTTGCTTTGCTAAAGTTAAAAATGCCGCCACCCAATTGTGCAGTATTGTCGGCTATTTCACCACCATCAACAGTGAGTTCGCCATTGTTATAAATACCACCACCGTCACCTGTTGCAACGTTTTGCAAAATTGTTGCTCCTTTGAGTTGGATTGTGCTGTTGCTGTTGATATAAATGCCACCACCGCTTAATGCACTGTTGTCTGAAATTGTTGCTCCTTTGAGTTGGATTGTGCTGCTGCTGTTGATATAAATGCCACCGCCATATTCTGCACTGTTGTCGGAAATTGTTGCGTCTTCAACAGTTGCAATGCTATTGCCAGAGTTATAAATGCCACCACCTTCTCTTGTTGCAACGTTGTTTGAAATTGTTCCACTTGCAAAAGTGAGTGTGCCGTTATTTTTAATACCACCGCCATCATACGTTACACTGTTTTGCGAAACTGTTGTGTTTTCAGCAGTTACAGTGCTGCCAGTGCTGTTATAAATGCCACCGCCATATTGTGCACTGTTGTTTGAAATTGTTACACCCTCAACAGCAAGTTCGCCATTATCATTATAAATGCCACCGCCATCATCAGTTGCAACGTTTTCTGTTATTTCACCACCATCAACAGTTGTTTTGCCATCGTTATAAATGCCACCGCCAGAAAGCGAGCTTTCGTTTTTGCTTATCTTTGTGCCAGAGTCCAGAGTTGTTGTTCCATAGTTATAAATGCCACCACCAGCCTCTGCAACGTTTTGCAAAATGATGCCACCATCAACAGTGAGTTCGCTATGGTTATAAACACCACCGCCATTAGACGTTGCAGTGTTGTTTGAAATTGTGCCACCAGTTACATCGAGCGTGCCACTACTGTTAAAAACGCCACCGCCATCATACGTTGCTACGTTGCCTGAAATTTCACCACCAGACACAGTAACTGTACCTTGGTTATAAATACCACCACCACTAGACATTGCAGTGTTTTGTGAAACAGATCCTGTCAAAATTTCAACTGTGCCAAAGTTATAAATGCCACCGCCATCATACGTTGCAGTGTTTTGTGAAACATATCCTGTAAAAATTTCAACTGTGTCAGAGTTATAAATGCCACCGCCATTATACGTTGCAGTGTTTTGTGAAATTGTTGCACCCTCAACAGAAAGTTCGCCACTATTATAAATGCCACCGCCATATTGTGCGCTGTTGTTTGAAATTGTTACTTCGTTGTATATCGTTACAGTTCTGTCAGGAGCGTTATAAATTCCACCACCATATCTGGTTACTCTGTTTTGTGAAACAAGTCCTGTCAAAATTTCAACCGTGCCATAGTTATAAATGCCACCACCATCATACGTTGCTTCGTTGCCTGAAATTTCACCATCATCAACAATGAGAATGCCTGCTCCATAGTTATAAATGCCACCACCATCAACAGCACTGTTATTTAAAATTGAACTGCCTGACACAGTGAGTGTGCTTTCGTTATAAATGCCACCGCCATTATACGTTGCAGTGTTTTGTGAAATTGTTGCACCCTCAACAGTAAGGTCGCCACTATTATAAACACCTCCGCCAAATTCTGTTGCTTCGTTGCCTGAAATTGTTCCACCTGTCACAGTGAACGTGCCTTCGTTATAAATGCCACCGCCATATCTAGTTTCTTTGTTTTGTGAAACAAGTCCTGTCAAAATTTCAACTGTGCCTTTGTTATAAATGCCACCGGCAGCCGTAGTTGCTTTGTTTTGTGTTATTTCACCACCATCAACAGTGAGAATGCCTGCTTCATGGTTATAAATGCCACCACCAATACTTGCAGTGTTGTCTGATATTGTTGCACTGTCCACAGTGAGCGTGCCTGTCTCGTCATTCAAAACACCACCGCCATAGTTTTTTGCAATGTTGTCTGTTATTTCGCCACCATCAATAGTCAGCGTGCATTTGTTAAAAATGCCTGCACCGTCGTATGCAGTGTTTTTTGATATCAAACAGCTGTTGAGTTTGAGTATGTCTATATTGGCATAAACGCCACCGCCATCACTTGTTGCAATGTTTTCTTCAAAAGTAGTGCTGTTTATTTCAACTTCGCCGGCACTGAAAATGCCTGCACCATCCACACTTTTGTTTTTGCTGATTGTGGCATTTTCAATTGTTGTTTTTCCACCGCAAGAAATACCACCACCCTGATATTTTGCAGTGTTTTCTGATACTGTTGCTCCGTTTATAGCAATTGTGCTATTTTTTTCAAGAAAAATGCCACCGCCATATTCTGCACTGTTTGTTGTGATCAAAACGTCACTGCCTATATTAACTATGCCCGAATTGACATGAATGCCACCACCCAGGCTTGTTGCTTTGTTAGAGCTGATTGTTGTTTTTTGTATATCAACGGTTTTTGCTACATTTGCATAAATATAAATATAAATGCCACCGCCTTCGTCTGTCGCTGTGTTTTGTGTTATTGTTGCACCAGTAACAGTGACAGCGCATGAATCGCTGTAAACGCCACCACCAAACCTTGCTGTGTTTTGTGAGATAAAAGTGTTGTATTTGATGTTGATAGTGCCATTGTTAGCAAAAATGCCACCACCATTTGTTGCACTGTTGCCTGATATTGTGATTCTTGTCACGTCAAGAGTGCCATAATTGTTAAAGATGCCACCGCCACCACTTTTTGCAACGTTTTGCGAAACAGTGCCACCAACCGCACTAAAGACACCACCATTGTTGTAAATGCCGGCACCATTGTTGCTTTGGTTTTTTGTTATCATTGCACTGCCACTTATGCTCAGATTTCCTTTGGATGTGTCAATGGAGTTAAAAATGCCACCGCCATTGCCCTCTGCTGTGTTTGACTCTATAAACCCACCGGCTATTTCTACTAGGTTTGTGTTGCTGTTGTCACTTACGTTAAAAATGCCACCACCATTGCCCCCTGCAGTGTTGCTCAAAATTGTGCCACCCGTCATTTTGAGTCTGCCTTTTGCAAAAAAGATGCCACCGCCATCGTTGACTGCATCATTTTGTTCGATAGCGCCATTTGTTATATCAACTGTGCAATAGCCGACGGCATAAATGCCACCGCCATTGTTTGCAGTGTTATTTGAAATTGTGCCATCGCTTATAGTGAGTGTGCCACCAGTAGAATAAATGCCACCGCCATCGTCTGCAGTGTTGTTTGAAATTGTGCCACCATTTATAGTGAGTGTGCCCTGTGAAAAAATGCCACCACCTCCGGTTGCTCTGTTGTTTGATATTGTGCCACCGTTTATTGTGAGTGTGCCACTGCTATAGATGCCACCGCCATTCTCTGCCGAACCGTTTTCTATACTGCCACCCTTTATTGTAACAGTGCCCTGTGAATAAATGCATCTGTTTCCTGTTCCGCCCAGTGATGTAATTGTGCCACCCTCAAGAACAAGCGTGCCTGTTTGACCAACGTTTATTGTGCTGATTGTTGCACCTTCTGACGCGCCTTTGACAGAGCCGTTGCCTTTAATGCAAAACGTGCCTAAAATTCTAAAAACACCATCGTTTGGGTTTATAAGGTTAAAACCGTTAAGATTAAACACCACGTTTTTTTCTGCTGCGATTTGAATAATTTCGGTTGTCGTTACGTCGGCAAGCAGTTTTATGTTTGTCTGCACGCCGTCTGTGGCGCTGGCAAAAGCCTCTTGCAAAGTGACGTATTGCGTGCTGTTTGCTTGCGCTACGTATTCTGCTGCATCAACCTTTTTTGGGGCTGACAAAGCAATGCCACCAAAACAAAGTGTCAGTGCAAACACCAGTGAAATTATTGAAAGATTAAATTTTTTAAAAAGTTTTTTCATATAGCACCTCTTTGCAACTGTTGTGCAAGTTTTTTTCTTTTTTGATATTCGGTTGCAATTTCTGCAACCTGTCAGCACCACAGGGGCTTGTTTTTTAATGTTGCAACCACACTGAGCCATACTATTGGATACTTTAACTCGAAGTGGTTTTGTCAACAAACAAGCCCTTGCTGTGCGTTGTTTACACACGTTTTACTCGTGAAGGTATCCCTCAACAACTCATTGTCAGCAAAAAATTTTGTGTTTCAACCACACTGTATATCAAGCATACATTTGGATACTTTTTAAGTATCAAAAAAATCTGCCACGAACAAGTCGGGCAGATTTTGTGTCCTTTTAGCCTGCAAAAGCAGATTTATTGGTATCGGCCTGACTTACTTTTTTGTGGGTCGGTATCGTTTGTAAGTGGCAGGTGTCTTTACACCTGTCTTAACATTGACATTTTTTTAACATAGTTTTTGTTGCTTTTATACTATCATATTTATATTCTCTGTACAATACATTTTTTAAAAAAATATTGCCATTTTTTAAACTTTTCTTTGCAAAATACCCCCTATACCTGGGGCTTTTCGACGTTTTTTTTGCAAAATAAAAGCACGGAAAATATCCGTGCTTTTTGTTTTGTTTTTAAAAATCAATTATTGATTGTCGTCAGAATTTTGTTCTGCCTTTTCTTCAACCTTTGGTTCAACAGGTGCGATCACTTGTTCTGCCTTTGGTTGTTCAACTGCAGGGGCAGGTGTTGCCACTTGTGGTTTGTCTGGGTTGTATTTTTTGTCAATAAAATTGATTACTGTCTGAGCAGATTCGCCTGCGATGAGCATTTCTACTTCTGTTGTGTGGATAGTTTCTTTTTCCAAAAGAACTCTTGCCATATTGTGCAAAATTTCGATATTGTCACCAAGGATTTGTCTTGCACGCTCATGACATTCACGAATGATTTTGTTAGCTTCCTGGTCAATTTTGCTTGCCATATGTTCGCTGAAGCTGTTTTGACTTGCATAGTTTTTGCCAACGAAAACTTCGTGGTCACTGCCATAAAAGATAGGGCCAATTTCGTCAGACATACCAAGTTCTGCAACCATTGCGTGAGCAATTTGCGTAACTTTGCGAATATCACTGCTTGCGCCACCTGTTATGTTTTTGATAACAAGTTCTTCTGCAACACGGCCACCAAGCGTCATAACGATTTGGTCAAGCATTTGTTGTTTTGACTCATAGTTGTCGTCGTTGTCTGGCCTTGTCATTGTGTAACCACCGGCCATGCCACGAGGGATGATTGTAACTTCTTGAACAGGGTCGCAATATTTAAGTTTGCATGCCAAAATTGCGTGACCTGCTTCGTGATAAGCAGTAATGCGTTTGTCGTTTTCTGTTACCAAACGGCTTTTCTTTTGTGGACCCATGATAACCTTGTTTATACCTTCGGCAATATCTTTCATGCTGATGAGCTTTCTGCCATCGCGAACAGTAAGGATAGCCGCTTCGTTAAGCAAGTTTTCAAGATCTGCGCCACTAAAGCCACTTGTAATGCGTGCAACAGTTTTAAAGTCTACGTCGTGCGCCATTGGTTTGTTGCGTGCGTGAACTTTAAGGATAGCCTCACGACCACGAACGTCTGGGCGATTTACGTAAATTTGTCTGTCAAAACGACCTGGTCTGAGCAATGCAGGGTCAAGTATATCGGCACGGTTTGTTGCCGCCATAATGATTATGCCGTTGTTTGTTTCGAAACCGTCCATCTGCACGAGCAACTGGTTGAGAGTTTGCTCTCTTTCGTCGTGGCCACCACCAAGGCCTGCACCACGTTGACGACCAACGGCATCGATTTCGTCAATAAACACGATGCATGGCATGTTGCGTTTTGCCTGATCAAACAAATCACGAACACGGCTTGCACCAACACCAACGAACATTTCTACAAAGTCACTACCACTGATAGAAAAGAATGGCACGCCAGCTTCGCCTGCAACTGCTTTTGCAAACAAAGTTTTGCCCGTTCCTGGAGGGCCCACAAGCAAAACGCCTCGTGGAATGCGTGCACCCAACTCGTTAAACTTTTGTGGTGCTTTGAGAAAATCGATGATTTCTTTGAGTTCTTCTTTTTCTTCTTCGGCTCCGGCAACGTCGCTGAAACGAACTTTTACGTTTTCGTTAACACGAGCTTTGCTTTTGCCAAAGTTGATGTTTTGGTTGTTTTGCTGACCAATCTTTTTAAACAACATAACAACCAGCATAATTGCCAGACCAATCATCAACAGTGGAAAAATATAATCAAAAATACTGCCTTGATCTGGTTTGTCAAAATCCATTGTAATGTCGTAGTTTGGGTTTGTTACTTTTGCAGACTCGATTGCTTCGAGAATGTCGTTTGAAGCCTGACTTCGACTTGGAATGTTGATTTGATATTTTGTGCCGTCTGTCAAAACGACTTCCATATCATAGTTGCCCGAAATATAAACAGATGAAACCTGACCTTGCTCTACCTGTTGCAAAAACTGGTTGTATTTTGGGGCTTCTGTTGTGGCAGGAAACAATGACATAACCAGCCAAACGCCCACAAAAAACATTGCAAACACAGCAAGAACAGAAATAATCTTTTTGCTACTATTGTTTTTCAACCTTTTTTCTCCTTATTTATATTTAATTATACCTTATTATTATAGTCTAATTAGTTGGCAATTATTGTAGCATAAAGAAAAATGGTTGTCAATGGTTGCTAAGTTGATTTGTCAACAAAATTAAAACAAGCCTTTTTTCAATGTTCATCTGTTTTTATATAAAAATAAATATAATGTATTTTTGTTCATTTTTGATTTACGCAAGACAAAATTGTGTTGCAAATTGTTTGCGCCATTTCATTTATCAAATTAAATTTTGCCGTATAAAGCATAGAAAGCTCAAAAGCGCACATTTTTTGGTTGACAACACCCACAATAGACAAGTCGCCAACACAAGGGAGATTTTTGTTCGTTGCAGAGCCAGGGTAAAGCCCATGGTTATATATCTGAATTGTGCCAACCTCACTTGCAACACCCAACGCGGCATCAATGCAAAGCAAGGTTCTGTCTGGATGCAACACTTTTATCATTTCTTTAACCAACAGCAGATTTTTGGCATTAACGTTGGTTTGCAACGTTCCATAAACGATAACGTCACTGTTCAGCCCATCTAAAAGCATTGTTCCCACCGAAGGGCCAAGACTGTCGCCAACAACCTTATCGCTGCCAATGCACAAAACCACAATTTTTTTGTCTTTTAGCAAAGATTTTAGCTTGCACTCTAATTTTTCAGTACATTTTTCATCTTTTATATCTACACTAACCATATTTTCACCTCTGCACACATTATTGACAAGTTAAAACAGTTTTATACCTAAAAAGTTATTTTTGCCGATTTTTATTATTTTTTAAGTTAAATTTGTCCTTTTAGTGGCGAAATATTGGGTTTTGCTCAGGTTTTTAAGGAAAATCCTGGTCTTTTTGCAAAAATATCAGTTAAAACAAAAAAATTTTAATGTAAATGTTCTAAGGCTGATTGTTTGTGTTTCACGTGGAACAAAAGTTTAAAGACTTTTTGCGACGTTTCACGTGAAACCAATAAAAATATCTCAAAAAACGAATGTTTCACGTGAAACCAATAAAACAATCAAAACCCACGTTTCACGTGGCACAATTTGATGCTTGAAGCAAACACCTAGTTTAAAACAGCATTTTGAAGTGAAATATGCTGTTTTGTAGCAAAATTAACCGTTTTAGCGGTGTTTTAAGGCAAAAATACTTGTTTTTGACAGTTTTTTGATATATTTATGTAAAAAGTCACAAAAAAAGAGGCTTTCGCCTCTTGATTTGTTGTTTTGTTTTGATGGGTTATGGCAAAACTGTCGAAATAAGCCAATTGCCAATCCAGTTGTTTTCTGCAAGTATCTTTGTGATGTAAGATGCATCAATTTGTGCCTGAATTGCTTCTAACACGCCAGGCGCAGGAATATAACTGAGTGCAACAAGAATAATTGAAATAATGATATATGCTTGCGCCAGACCAAATATAAAACCAAGTAATTTGTTGATGCCACCAAAAAGACTAAATTCTGTAAGGCTTGTCAATATGCGTTTTACAATGGCAAGAGCAATGCCAAGCAAAATAAGCAAAATTACAAATGAAATAACCCTCATTGCAATTGCTGTTATTGCAGATGGCAAAACATCTATCAATGCACAAGTTCCTGCTTCTGCAAGAACGCTGCTAAACACTCCCAGATCAATGATAATGCCTGCAACAAAATTTGGCAATCCCATTGCTGCAAGTGCCATTGGCAAAAGTTCTTGCCGAACACCGGCGTCTGCCCAGTTGAATGGTTGAGTGAAAATTTCAATTCCGCTTTCAGTTGTAAGACCACTCATCCATTCGATAACAGGGTTTTCTATATAATGACCAAGAGGGCCAACAAGAACTTCGCTAAGACTTGACGCTAAAAGAACTGAACCGACAACTACGGCAAGAGTTCCGAACAACTTAAACAGCATTTTGATAAAGCCTTTTTTAATGCCCACCAATGCCATAACCAAAGCGTAAAGGATAACCACAAGGTCAACAATTGCCATTGAAAATCCCAGCGCTTCTATGGTAACAAAGCCGTTCATCCATCCTCCTTTAATAATGAACAATGTTCGCTATTAGTTTTTTGTTTGATTGTTTTTAATTTCTTCTATCAAATCACAAATGCGATCGAGATCGTCTTTTGTATAATAGTCTATGTAAAGTCTGCCTTTGTTGTCGTTGCCGATAGCACCAACTTTTGTTGCAAAAACACGTTGCATATTGCCAACAAGTTCTTTAAGTTCAATTGACTGTTGTGGTTTTTCTTTAACAGGTTTTGGGTTGAGATAATCTCTCACCATTTTTTCTGTATCACGAACAGACATATTGCATGCTTTTTGCGCAAGTTTAATTTGTGCTTCTACGTCAGAAACAACAACGAGTGTTCTGGCATGACCGGCAGAAAGTTTGTTTTTTTCTACCATTTCCAAAACGGCATTGTCAAGTGTCAAAAGACGAAGTGTGTTTGCAATGGCAGGTCTGCTTTTGCCAAGTCTGTCGGCAACAGATTCCTGCGTCATATTGCATTCTTCCATCAGTTGTTTAATTGCTCTTGCCGTTTCAACAGGGTTGAGATCTTCACGTTGAAGGTTTTCAATGAGTGAAACTTCTTTTATCTGTTGTGGAGTATATTGTTTAATAACCGCGGGCACAGATTTAAGGCCTGCAATTTTTGCAGCACGCCAACGACGTTCGCCGGCAATAATCATATATCTCATGCCCATTTGAACAAGCACGATTGGTTGAATTATGCCGTGTGTTTTAATGCTGTCTGCAAGTTCTTTGAGTGCGTTTGGCTCAAAAATTTTGCGTGGTTGCTCATAGTTTGGGTCAATGTCGCCAATTTCAACTTCTCTTACTTCGCCTGACTCCATTTTTTGTTTGAGCGATTTAATTCTTTCTTCAGTGGACAAAACTGTTTCTTTTTCCGGAATATCGTTTATACCAAGCAACGAATCAAACGTTCTTCCCAATCCTTTTTTTGCCATATCAGTTCATCCTCCTCAAAAATTCTTCTGCTATTTTTGCATATGCCACGCCGCCGCGTGATTTTGGTGCGTGTTCTGAAATTGGCACACCAAAACTTGGGCTTTCGCAAAGTTTTATGTTTCGTGGCGCAGGCACCTCAAACACTTTTGCTCCAAAATATTTTTTGATTTCTTGTGTAACCTGTCTTGCCATAAGTGAGCGACCGTCATACATTGTGAGCACAACGCCTTCTACGTTTATTCTTGGGTTAATTCTGTCGCGAACAAGTTTTATGCTGTTCATAAGTTGACTCAAACCTTCGAGCGCAAAAAACTCGCTTTGAATTGGAACAATCACGCCATCACACGCACACAATGCATTGAGTGTAAGCACACCCAAAGATGGTGGGCAGTCGATAAACACAAAGTCATATCTGTCGGCATAACCTTTAATTGCTCTGTCAAGCACAAGGGTGCGGTTTGGCACGGTTGACAGCTCAACCTCAAGACTTGCAAGGTCCATATTGCATGGCAAAATATCAAGCCTTTCATATGCAGTTTTTAAAACAACGTCGTCAAACTTTGCCTGACCAAGCATAAGGTCATAAAGCGAAAGTTCGAGTTTGTTTTTTTCAATTCCATAGCCACTGGTAAGGTTGCCTTGTGGGTCTATGTCTATCATTAAAACTTTTTTGCCAGCTTTTGCAACGTAGTCGGCAACGTTCAATACCGTCGTTGTTTTTCCTACGCCACCTTTCTGGTTTGAAAACGCTATGATTTTTCCCATTTTTTTCTCCTGAAATACCATATCTTTAGTTAAATAAGATATAGTTTAATATATCATATCAAGTGTGTTTCTTCAATAAAGTTTGCCAAAAAACTTGTGCCTTTTTTGCAAAAGTGGCGCCGGCAACGTTATTGAAAAACTGTTTTTATCATTTCACACAAAACGCATTGTTTGCGTCAAAACATGCTCCCATGACCTTGGCACATGTCTGCCATGCCCGCGAGAGAGGCGTTTTATCGTTTTGGCACGCCTTTTTGACTTTTGCTTTTTTGTACAACAATTTTTGGCTACATATGCCTCTCATTAGCACGAGATGGGTCTGCCGTGGGCACGAGAGATATCTCTCGCAACGTTGGCATGCATATATCGCAAATAATCAAACTATCGGGGCAGATCTTTCTTTGCCCTTGCCACGAGGATATTTTGCTGGCGTGTGAGATACTTTGCTTATCACCACAATACATCTGCCGTCGCCGTTAGAAAGGTCAAATTTGCAAATCTGTTCTACCTTTCCTCCAAGCAATTTTATTGCTTTTTGGCTTTCTTCAAGTTCTTTTTCTACCAAAGCTTTATATGCCAAAAACTTTCCACCAACTTTAACGAGTGGCAAACAATATTCGCAAAGGGTGTTGAGCCTTGCAACTGCACGTGCAGTAACAACGTCAAACTTTTCGCGATATTCACCTTTGCCGGCATCTTCTGCCCTGGTGTGAATGCATCTTGCACCAAGACCAATTTCGTCTGACACAGTCTGCAAAAAATTTATGCGTTTGTTCAAACTGTCCATAAGGGTGAGTTTGATATCTTTGCGCACTATTTTAAGTGGCACCCCAGGAAAGCCGGCGCCTGTGCCAACGTCACAAACGGTTGCATTTTGTGGAACAAGGCTTTCACCTGCAATGCTGTCTTCAAAGTGTTTTACAAACACTTCGTCATATTCTGTTATTGCAGTGAGGTTGATTTTTTCGTTCCACTCAACCAATAGTTTGTGATATTTGTCAAACTGTTCTTTTTTGTCTTGCAACAACTGCAATGTTTTTTGCTTGTCCATCAGTTATCCTTTTTATTTTGCGCCAACCACACGATAAGCACTGTTACGTCGGCAGGTGAAACACCCGAAATACGTGATGCCTGACCGAGGTTCTGTGGCTTGATTTTGTTGAGTTTTTGTCTTGCTTCAATTCGCAAACCACTGATTTCGTCATAGTTTATATCAGCAGGAAGTTTGCGTTTTTCCATTTTGTTAAACTGTTCGACCTGTTCGCGTTCTTTTTGAATATAGCCTTCGTATTTAACGTCTGTTTCAGCTTGTTCCAACGCTTGTTTGCTCATTTCACTCAAAATGCCAAACTCGTTTTTAAGGTCGAAAATGTTTACGTTGTGTCTGCGCAACATTTCTTTGTAACTCAAAGCATTGTTAGGCACGATTTCGCCTTTTCTTTCAAACAATTCTTTAAATTCTTTTGGTTTGCGTTTAGTTTCAAGCACGGCAAAAATTTCTTTCATTTCTGCCTGCTTTTTAAGGAATATTTCATATCTTTCGTCATTTACAAGACCCATATCTCTGCCTATTTGCGTAAGACGAGTATCTGCATTGTCTTGTCTTAACAACAAACGATATTCTGCACGGCTTGTCATCATACGATATGGTTCGTTTGTTCCTTTTGTAGTAAGGTCGTCAATGAGCACACCGATATACGAAGTTGCTCTGTCAAGCACAAGCATTTCTTTGCCGTCAAGATATCTCACAGCATTGATACCTGCTACAAGACCCTGACCTGCTGCTTCTTCATAACCGCTTGTGCCGTTTATCTGACCGGCGCAGAACAAACCGTCAAGGTTTTTATACATAAGTGTAGGGTAAAGTTGCGTTGGGTCTATGCAATCGTATTCAATGGCATAGGCATCACGCATTATTTCAACCCTTTCAAGACCTGGTATTGTTTTATAAATTTTATATTGAATTTCTGCAGGCATACTGCTGCTCATGCCCTGAACGTAAATTTCGTCTGTGTCAAGACCTTCTCTTTCCAAAAAGATCTGGTGTCTTTCTTTATCTGCAAAGCGTGTAACTTTGTCTTCGATAGAAGGGCAATATCTTGGGCCTGTGCCTTTAATCGTGCCAGAAAAAAGTGGTGCTCTGTCTATGTTTGACCTTATTACGTCGTGAGTTTCTGGCGCAGTATAAGTGAGATAACAGTCATATTGTTTGTTTGGCAAATCACCATGCAAATAAGAAAAAGGTGGCATATCAGGTTCGCCCGGTTGTGGAATGAGTTTGTCAAAATCAATGCTTCGCGCGTGAACTCTGGCAGGTGTGCCTGTTTTAAAACGTCTTACTTCAAAACCCATTTCAACAAGGCTGTCAGTAAGATTTTTTGCACTTGCAAAACCGTTTGGACCAACGTCGTTTGTCCATTCGCCAACAATTATCCTTGCATTGAGATAAACACCTGTTGCCAGAATAACTGCATCGGCATAATAAGTGAGACCCTGGGCAGACTTAACGCCAAAAACCTTTTTGTCATCATGCAAAACCCACGCACCTTCTGCCTGTCGCAAAAACAGGTTTGGTGTGTGTTCCATTGTGCGCTTCATTTCAAAATGATATTTATATTTATCTACCTGCGCTCTTGGGCAGTGCACGGCAGGGCCTTTGCCACGGTTGAGCATTCTCAGCTGAATGAGTGTTTTATCTGTGTTTACACCCATTTCGCCACCAAGTGCGTCAATTTCTTTTACTATGTTGCCTTTGGCTGTTCCACCAACAGACGGGTTGCACGCCAAATAACCAACCGTATCAAGGTTGGTTGCCATAACAAGTGTTTTTTTGCCCATTCTTGCCGCTGCAAGGCCGGCTTCGCAACCAGCGTGACCTGCACCAACGACAATCACGTCATATACAAAATTTTGATCTCTTTCCATCATATCTTTCACCTTTTTATATAAAGGATTTTTTATCATTTTATCTGCCATTGGCTTGGCAGGGGTATGTCATACGCACGGGAGAGTGTTCTCAATGCCATGAGAGGTGTGTGTTTTTTTGCTCTATCACTCCGTGGGGCAGGATTTCACAAATCCTGCACAAACAGTATTGCTTTTTATATTGTTTTGTTTTATATTTTTATTTTTGTTTTTTTAATGAGCAAAAAATCTTTGCTATTTCATATCAAATCTTTTTTGCACGTTCAACACACGCTTTAAAAAAGCGTGGCAAAATTTGTAATAATGCAAAACCCGACAGCACCATAAAGGCTTTGTTTTACAGCTGAACTGTATGTAAAGCCATACTTTTGCACACTTTTTACTCGTAGTGATACCTTTTACACAGTGACACTTTCTTTGTATAGTTTACAAAATCTTTACTCGTGAATGCGTGCTTCTGCAACTTATTAGCACAATAAAAGTTTTATAAAACAACTGCACTCCATACAGAGCCTACTTTTGCACACTTTTTAAGTGTGTTATTTTCCTACGCAGAACTTTGACGCGTTTTGCAAGCAAAATCGCTAGGGGGTCTGTGCAGATATAAAGTATAGTTCTTTATACTATTTACCTACACAAAACTTTTCAAAAATGCGGGTTACAACGTCTTCGCTGGCAGTTGTGCCTGTTATTTCACCCAATGCCTGCCAGCCTTCTTTAATTTCCAACGCAATGCAGTCGAGTGTTATAAAACTGTTTTGCAATGCCGTTTTAAGGCTGTCGTTTGCACGTTGCAGGCAATCAATGTGTCTTGCATTTGTAATTACCACGTCGGTAGAAGACACGTTGTCAGCCTTTATTTTGTCATAAACCTGTGACTTGAGTTGTTCTACGTTTTCACCGGTTTTTGCAGATACAGACAAAACGTTTTTGTCCGGGTTTGTCATTAAGTCTGCCTTGTTAAACACGCAAATTGTTTTTGGGTTTGTTTTTATTTCGATATATTCCTGCGGAATTTCGCCACCGTCAAACACAAGCAAAACAATGTCTGCCTTTTCAACAGCCTGCAAAGACCTTTCTATGCCAATGCTTTCTACAACGTCATCTGTCTGACGCAAACCTGCTGTGTCAATAAAGTTAAATTTTACGTCTTTGTAAATATAACTTTCACTGAGGGTATCGCGTGTTGTTCCTTCTATGTTGGTTACTATTGCTCTGTCAAAACCAACAAGGGCATTGAGGAGCGAACTTTTGCCAACGTTTGTTTTGCCCACAATTGCAATGTCCACACCGTTTTTAATGATGCGACCTTTAGACGCACTGTCCAAAAGCTTTTGAGTTTCGTCAATAGCAAAATGCAAAACGTCTTGCACCTGATCTTTAGTTATAAATTCAAGGTCTTCTTCTGGATAGTCAAGCGCAACTTCTATCTGAGCCAAAAGATCTGTGAGTTTGTCTTGCAACAAATTTATTTTGCCGTCAAGTTTGCCCGAAAGCATTTTATATCCGTTTTCTACAGCGGCAATATTTTCGGCATCGATCATATCCATAATACCTTCTACGTTAGAAAGGTTAATTTTTCCGTTGAGATATGCTCGTTTTGTAAACTCACCATTTTCTGCAAGACGGCAACCTTTTTGAATGCACGCTTTAAGCACACCGTTTGCAATGGCATAGCCACCATGCAACTGAAACTCTACCATATCTTCGCCGGTATATGACCTTGGTGCTTTAAAATAAACGCACATTGCCTGGTCGCAAAATTCGCCTGCGTCAAGTTTGCCAAGTTGCAACAAACCGGGTTGATCTGGCATTTTTGCAAACATTTGTCTGGCAACGTCAATAACGCCGTCACCACTCATTCGCACGATAGAAATTGCACCACGGCCGATAGGGGTGCTTATTGCTGTGATTTTTTCATTCATAGGTTTTCTCCCGGCACTTTAAAAGTGCCCAACAGTATGGCTCAGTATAAATATTGTTTAACTATACTCTTTTAATGCTTGTTTTTTTGCAGATTGCACACCTGCGAGCAAATGTTGTTATTTATTATATACGCTCACTATAAAAACAGTGGGCATACAAAATAAATAACAAAAGGTGAGATTTAAAAAACCTCACCTTCGTCAATTTATCTTCTTTTTTTGTCTGAACGATATACAAACTTGTGCATCTTTTTTCTTTCTGGTTTTTGTGCAGAAGGTGAATAATCTTTTGGAACGATAACAACGTATCTGTTTGGAGACGTGCCTTCTGACTTTGTAACTACCTTTTCACTGCTTTGCAAAGCTGAGTGGATAATTCTTCTTTCAAAAGAGTTCATCGGTTCGAGCTTTACAGGTTTGTTGATACGCATTGCTTTTATCTCAAGATTTTTTGCAAGTGAGTTGAGTTTTTCAACGCGTTTTTCACGATAGTTTTCTGTGTCAAGAATGATGCGTTTATATCCTTCTTTTCCTTTGTTTGCCACCAGCGAAGCCAAATATTGCAAAGCATCAAGCACTTCGCCACGATAGCCAATGACACAACCAGTTTCTGTGCCTGTGAGTTCAAGTTTAACGTCTGTTTCGCTTTCTTCAAGTTCAACGACAAAAGTGAGACCCATTTTTTCCAAAACGTTTTCAACAAACTTTGATGCAACTTCGCCTTCCGTTTGTTTTTTTGTTACTCTCACTTTGGCTTGTTTAAACAAACCACCTGTGCTCAACACTTCTATTTCTGCCTGGTTTTGGGTGATACCGAGTTTGGTCAAAGCTTTTTCGATGGCAAGGTCAACGTTTTTTGCGCTTTCTTCAACCTGTCTCATTTTATCTCCTGTATGATGCCTGTTTTACAATCTGAATGTCTTTTTCTTTAATCATTTTGTTAACGATTGGTGTAATAAGCAACGTTGTAAAAATTGACAAGATAGAGTTGCTTACGATATATACACCAAGTGCCGCTGTATATAACAAGATAAAGAATGACATCATGAGTGGCATCATGAGCATCATCATTTTTGATGTTCTTTGTGATTGTGGGTCGTTTGCCATTGGGTTTGAACCTTGTGTGAGTTTCATTGACAAGAATGACAATGCAATTGCAAGGGCAGGAAGAATGAGCAAACCATTCCATGCTGCACCGGCATAACCACCTGCATGAGTTGTTACGGCTTCATAAATAACGTTATATTCTGCTTCGTCGGCACCATCGATACCGGCTGTGCCCATTCCACCGTTTTTAAACTCGTCATAATCCGGCATTACGCTTTGCCATGTGTCGGCACGCCAGATATTTTTTATCCAAAGGAAGCTTTCTCTGTTTTGTTTTGCAAATTCTGCAACAGGTATTTTTGTTCCTTCGATAATGCGTGAATATTTTTCTTGGTCTGTGTTAACCAATTCATTGATTTGTGGCACGATTTCTGCAAAATATGCAGATTCTGCCTGTTCGTTCCAGTCACCTTTTTCATAAACACCGTCGGCAATAACAGCTTTGAGTGTGTCAGAAATAACAAGGTCTTCTTCTTGTGCCTGAACAACAACGTTGTAGTGATATGCTTCTACAAGTTCGTTATATTCTTTTACGTTTGCGTGTGAAGAATAACTTGTAAGACCAGAGAACATGATGATAAAGACAACAAGCGTTACCAAAGTTGGCAAACAGCTCGAAAACATAGAATAGCCAAACTTTTTCATGAGTTTTTGCTTTTCTTGTTGAGCACCTTTAACGTTTGCACCATATGCTTTGTCAATCTTTTCCATCATAGGTTGCATTTGTTGCATCTTGATGGCATTTTTCTTTGTGCTGATGCGTTGCCAAAAATCAAGAGGCAATGTGATAACTTTAAGTATCACAGTAAACAACACGACTGTCCAGCCGTAGTTGCCTACAAAATTGTAAAGTGCAGCTACGATATTGCCGACCCAGTTAAGATCTGGCACTTCAAGTGCTGCCAAAAATGAGATCATATAACCCATTTTATGTTACCTCCAAATTTGTACGGTATGGGGTCAAAACCACCCTTTGACCAAGGACCACACCTGACAAGTCGTTTGGCGGTAAGCCAACTTCCTTTAAAAAAACCGTGCGTATAATACGCCTCCATCGAATAAACCGAACAAGTAGGATAAAACAAACAGTTTTTGCCTGTAAAAGGTGACAAAAACAATTTATACAATTTCAACAGACCTATACATATCCATTTCATGCTTGTTCTTTTTTTACTTTTTCCAAAAGATAATCTACAGATTTTTCAAGCTGTGCAAAAGTTGCAGGCTCTTCTTTTATTCTTGGCAAAAAGATATAGTTATACTTTCTTTCAAGCAAACCAAACCTTTTGTTTACAATTTCTTTAAGGCGACGGCGCATTTTATTGCGCTTTACTGCTTTGCCAAACTTTTTGCTTATAGAAAACCCAATTTTAGGCTTGTTGTTTTTGTTTTGGCAAAAAACTAACACCAGATTTTTGTCGCTAATTGCTTTGCCGTGTTTATACACGTAATTAAACTGATAGTTTTTGCGTAGCCTATATTGTTTTTCCATCATTTACCAATTATGCAGAGAGTTGGTGTCTGCCTTTTGCTCTTCTTCTAGCGAGAACGTTTCTGCCACCTTTGCTTGCCATTCTTTTACGGAAGCCGTGTACTTTGCTGCGTTGTCTTTTTTTAGGTTGATAAGTTCTTTTCATTTTGCCTTCTCCTATTTTTTTAGGGAATTCCCCATAATATTTGTTTTAACCAATCAAGTATAAAGTAAAATCTTGTTTATGTCAACGAATTTAACTTTTTGCATACCCCAAAAATGTGCATAATTTCACCTTTTTTATATACTTTTTTTCACAAAAAATACCAAAACACAACATATTGTGGTCAAAAGTTTTACAACCACAAGGCACTTAAAAAGTGGGCATTTATAAAATGCCAAAAAAGTAAGCACAGTATATGGCACAGTTGTAACATAAGGCTTTTATAGTGCTAACAATTTGCAGAGAAAACAACGAATAAAATGTTTGTTATAAAACCCAGCAAGTGCTGATAAATTGATATTACTACTGTTTTTGTCGCACTTTTACTCGTATTAATTTTATTTACAAATTGGCACTTGCTATATTACATTAACAAAAATTCTACTCGTGGCATGCATAAAAAGTGCGTGTTTAACTCACGAAAAATTTTTAACATTAAAAATGATAAAAGTTTTTAGTTCCGTTTAAAGTTAAAAATAAATATAAAAACAAAAAATTATAAAACCAACAAAATAAATTAATAAGCTATACTGTTTGTGCAGGGTTTGTGAAACCCTGCCCCACAGAGTGGCATAAAAAAAGCACTACAAAAGTTTTTACTTTCATAGTGCTATAAATCTTACTTCTTGAGCAACAATGCTTTAAGGTCTTTAACGTAAAGAGCAATGCGTGTTTCCATGTTGCATTGTTCTGCAATTTTGTCACGTGCAAAAATAACTGTTGTGTGGTCTCTTCCTCCAAAAATATTGCCAATTTCTTTGAGAGGGGTTGTCAAAAATTCGGTGATGAGATACATGCATATTTGTCGTGGCTCAACAATTTCTTTGTTTTTCTTTTTGCCAATAAGGTCTGCTTTGCTCACGTTGAAATACTCGCAAACAACGTCCATAATAGTTTCGGCAGAAATCATTTCTTTTTGGTCGTCAGTATAGTCTTTCAACGCTTCGTTAAGAATGTTCAAGTCAATTTCTTTTTGGTTTGTAAGTGAAGCATAGCTGATAACGCGTGTAAGAAGACCTTCCATATCACGAATGTTGTCCTGAACAGACTCTGCAATTCGTTTAAGAATGCTGTCCTGCACGGCAACGCCTTGTTCGTTTGCCTTTCTTTGCAAAATTGCAATTCGTGTTTCAAGATCAGGTGGTTTAATGTCTGCAATAAGACCCCATGCAAATCTTGTGCGCAGCCTGTCTTCGAGGTGTTGAATTTCTCTCGGTGGGCGGTCACTGCTTATGATAATTTGCTTTTCTGCATTATAAAGGTCGTTGAAAGTATGAAACAATTCTTCCTGAGTTGCGTCTGTTTTTGATATAAACTGAATATCGTCAATCATCAAAACGTCGCAGTTGCGATATTTTTGACGGAAAGTTTTTTTGGCATCGCTTGGGTTTTTAGTGTCCCTGATAGCCTCGATAAGTTCGTTTGTAAATTTTTCGCAACTAACGTAAAGAGTTTTCAACTGTGGCTGATCGCTTGTTATTTTGTTTCCAATGGCGTTGAGCAAGTGAGTTTTGCCAAGACCAACACCACCATATATAAACAACGGATTAAACTTTTTGCCCGGTGCTTCTGAAACAGCTTGTGACGCTGCTGCAACAAATTCGTTGCTGCTTCCTACTACAAAGTTGTCAAAAGTATATTTTTTAATAAAGTTTGCATCTTCCCACACGTTGCCAAGTGGTTTAATGTCTTGATCTTCTTTAGTTTTATAATATTCTTTCTGGTCTTCTGTAATAACAACAACGTCGTCAAGCATAGGCGAAACCATTTGCATGGCTTCTCTTATATGTATCAAAAACCTTTTTTGTACCAAAGTTTTGCTAATTTCGCTGTTTGTGCAAAGTATAAGTTTGTTTTCTGTTACGTTTACTGGTGCCGTCGTTTCCATGAGAGTGTCAAAACCCAAAGCCGGAATCATCGTTTCCAGTTCATCAAGCATTTTTTGCCAAAGTTCTCTTACGTCCATATTTTTTACCGCTTTTTAATTAATCACTTTTTTAATTTTTCACTCCGTGGGCACACTTAACAAGTGTGCAACGGTATGGCTTGTTATATTGTTTCATTATGTATAAAGTTTCGTTTGTTATATTTATTTTTATTTTTAGCAGAACGAAAAACTTTTATCATTTGCAATGCTAAAAATTTTTCGTGGGTTAAACACGCACTTTATAAAAGTGCGACAAAAACTCTACAAAGTTTTTGTAAACAAGCTTTATATAAAGTCAGTTTTATTTGTCTTATGCAACTTATTAGCACCATAAAAGTTTTGTAAAACAACTGCACTCCATACAGAGCCAACTTTTGGGCACTTTGTAAGTGCCATTATACACGAAAAAAAAATAAAAGCAAGTTTTTTAAACGGCAGTTTTTTGCGTTAAAACACACTTTTTCACACCTTTTTCCACACAAAAAACACAACCTTATCAACACAAAAAAAGGTGGTTTTCAACAGTTCATTTTTGTTTTTAAAAAGGCCTTAAAAACTATATATTGTGTTGCCATTTTCTGCCAAATCGTTTATAATGTATTTAGTCAGTGAAGGTTGCGTTTTTTTAAAAAATCTATCCACATTTTAACACACCCTACTACTGCAACTGCTTTTTTGATATATAAACTAACTCAAAAAAAATTTTATTTTTTTATGTTTTTCGTCAAAAAAGTCATTTTTTGTTATAAAAACTATAAATTGTTTTAACAAAAACAAATCAAAATAAAAATTTGTTTATAAAAGAGGATATTTTATGAAAGTTATTTGTCAAGGTCTCGAACTCAGCGATGCAGTGCTTAAGGTTACAAAAGCGCTCAACAGCAAAAACGTAACTCCTATTTTAGAGGGTATTAAAATTACTGCAAAAAACGACAGTCTTGTGTTGTTTGCAACAGACCTCGAGCTTGCTATTGAAAAGAAAATAAATGCAGAAGTTTTGCTTGAAGGTGAAGTTGTTGTTCCTGGCAGATTTTTTGCCGACATGGTAAAAATGCTCACTAACGAACAGATCGAACTTTCTCTTGACGACAACCTTCGTTTAAAACTTAAATATACAGATGGCGAAATTGAAAAACAATGCTTTTCTGTAGAAGAATATCCTGAAATTGAAAAGTTGTCTGACTGCAAATATTTCAGCATTGTGTCTAAAGAGTTTAAAGACCTTATTTCTAAAACAATTTTTTCTGTTTCAACTGACGATGCAAGACCAACTCTCAAAGGTTGTCTTTTTGAGGCAGAAGATTTTACAATAAGTTCGGTTGCACTTGACGGTTATCGTCTGGCTTTGGTTAAAAAACCACTTGAAAACAAAGTTGACGAAAAAATTAAGGTTATCGTTCCTGCTCGCAGTCTTTCAGAACTCAGCAAATTTCTTGATGACAGCGAAGATATCGTTCAGGTAAAAATAGAAAACAACTTTTTGATGGTAGATCTTGGTCACAGTTGTGTTATGACCCGTTTGTTGAGTGGTGATTTTATCAATTACAAACAAATCATTCCTAACGATTTTGATACAAACGTTATCATCAACAAAGATCAGTTTAAATCAAGTCTTGACAGAGCTGCAATTCTTTCTCGTGGCGAAAAGAACAACCTCGTTAAACTTGACATTAAAGAAGAAACTTTGCACATTGTTTCTAACAGCGACGATGGTGCAAACCTTCACGAAATCGTTGCAATAAATCTCGTGGGTAAAGATATGACAATTGCTTTCAACTCAAGATATCTTCTTGACTGCACACGTGTTATTGACGACGAGTTTATCAAAATAAACCTTAACACTCCTGTTAACCCTTGTGTTATCACTCCTTGCGATAAAGAAGATTATCTTTACCTCATTTTGCCTGTTCGCATGGTATGACACACTTGTTGTATAAAGTTATTTAAAGACGTAGTTTTTACTGCGTCTTTTTTTATGCCCCACGGAGTGATAATAAAAAACAAAAAAATAATAAATGACATAAAAATATAGAAATAACAAAACGATGTGATATAATAAAATATATGTACGTTCAAAGTGTTTTTGTAAAAAACTATCGCAACCTGAAAGAGCAAAAAGTTGCATTAAAAAATGGGCTCAACGTTTTTTGTGGGCTCAATGCACAAGGCAAAACTAATTTTTTAGAATGCCTTGTTTTGTCATCTTTAGGAAAAACTCCAAAAAGCGATAAAGATAAAGATATAATCAACTGGAACGAACAATCTGCAACGATAAAGACAGAAGTTGTAACAAAAAATACAAAAAGTCAGATAGAAATTAAACTTTCAAAAGGCGAAAAAAAGCGCATAGCCACAAATGGCATGCCTGTTGCAAAAATTGGCGAATTGCTTGGCTGGCTTAACGTTATTTATTTTTCACCTGCCGAAATAGACGTTATTCGCGAAGGCCCAGACGAAAGAAGACGCTTTATGGATATTGACCTTTGCCAGACAGACAAAAACTATTTTTATACTCTGGCAAGATATAACAAAATTCTCAATCAGCGAAACAACCTGCTTAAAAAAGAAAACAACAACAAAAACCTTGCAGAAATGCTTTCTATCTGGGACAGGCAACTTGCCAAAGAGGGAGCAAAACTGTTTTTAAAAAGGCTTGATTTTATACAAAAAATTTCGCCTGTTGCAAACGAAATTCACAAACACCTTACCAGTGGAAAAGAAAGTTTAGATATCGTTTATCAAAGCGAAATGCAGGGCACAACCAGACAAGAGGCAGAAGAGTTTTTGGTGCAGAAACTTTCCGACACTTTTGAAAAACAACAAAAACTTGGTTTTACAACAAGTGGCGTTCATCGTGACGACATAAAATTTGCAATTGACGGAATAGATATTCGCAAATTTGGCAGTCAGGGTCAGCAACGCACGGCAGCACTTTCACTTAAACTTGCAGAAGTAAAACTTTTGCACGACACAGTTGGCGAATATCCTGTTTTGCTTTTAGACGACGTGTTTAGTGAAATTGACGAAACAAGGCGCAAACAATTGCTTAAATATACAAAAAACATTCAAACGATTATAGCAACGCCAGAGTTTGACCAAAGCCTTGCCAACGGAATTTCTTACAACTTGTTCAACGTTAAAGACGGTGTAATTTCCAATAATAAAAATTAAATTAAAATAAAGAGGGGGGGAGATATTTCTTCCCTTTTTTGATTGAAAAATTTAAATTTTTTACGTTTTTATTTTTTTGATAAAAATTGACAAAAAGTGCTGAAAAGCCATTTGCAATGCATTGCCAAGCATATGGCAGATATATGCCATGCTTGTGACAGGTGTTTTTGTGCTTTTATTATTTTTTGTTTTGACTAATTTTATACATATCAAATAGTAACTTTTTATTAGTCATTTTTTCGCTTATATTAACCGGGTGAAACTTCATTACGTTGCGTTTTTTTAAAAAAAGTTGCAATATTAAAAATTAAGGATTTTTTAAATATAAGGTTTTTTCAGGCATGATTTTTCGTGTGGTTTTTGCAACACACAAAACAAAAAAAGCATATTGACAAAAACAAAAACGAAAAGTTTTCCGTTATTTTGTGGTGACGTGCCATTGTTTTTCGTTTATAGGGCAAATTTAGGGCTAAAAAGGGCATATATAAAAAAGTTTTAAAATTTTTTGGCACTATGTGGCAAAAATACGAGCCAAAAAAGGTATAATTGTGATATAATAGCATTGCATAGTGGGGTAGATTGCGACCCCGTTAAAAATAATTTATTATTTTTAGAAAAAATTTTTAAAAAGCAATCAAAAAATGCAAAGCAACTGTCATTTTTAAGTCAGTTTGCTGTGCTTTAAAATCAGAAAAAATAATTTTCAATATAACAAATATGCTCGATAACGAGCTTACTATTGGGCACTTGCAAAGTGCCAGGAGGAAATATGGAAAACAAACCGGTAAATGACAGCGAAGAGCAAATACAGGTTTTGGAAGGGCTTGAACCTGTTCGTAAAAGACCAGGTATGTATATTGGTTCTACTTGCGAAAAAGGTTTGCATCACCTTGCTATCGAAATTGTAGATAACTCTATCGACGAAGCATTGGCAGGCTATTGCAGTGAAATTGGTGTTTGCATAAACGAAGACGGCAGTCTTACTGTCGAAGATAACGGCCGTGGCATTCCTACGGGCATTATCAAGTCAGAGGGCATTTCTGCAGTAGAAGTTGTTTTGACAAAACTCCATGCCGGTGGCAAATTTGGTGGTGGCGGCTACACTGTTTCAGGCGGTTTGCACGGCGTTGGCAGTTCGGTTGTAAACGCACTCAGCACACAATTCGTGGTAGAAGTTTTCCAAAACGGCAACCACTACAAACAGGTTTATCACCGTGGTGTGCCAGAAGACAGACTTGCAATAATTGGCAGTGCAGACAAAACAGGCACAACAATCACATTTATGCCAGACGACGAAATTTTTGAGACTGTTGTTTTTCAATATGACAGACTTAAAGGCAGGTTGAGAGAGGTTGCATACCTTAACAAAGGCATTATCATTCATCTTGAAGATAAGCGTGAAGGTCAGCAAAGAAAAGAAACTTTCTGCTATGAAGGTGGCGTTGCAGAGTTTGTTGAACATCTTAACAAAAACAAAGAAAAGATGTTTAGCGAAACTGTATATATTGATAAAAAAGTTAAAGAGGGCGAAGTTGAAATTGCATTGCAATATAACGACAGCTATAACGAAGTTATTTTTACTTATGCAAACAATATTAACACAGAAGAAGGTGGTGCTCACCTTGACGGCTTTAAAAACGCTCTTACAAAAGTTGTTAACGACTATGGCAAAAAATACAACGTACTTAAAGACGATGACAAACTTTCGGGCGAAGATGTGCGTGAAGGTTTGACTGCCGTTATCAGCGTTAAACTTGCCGAACCACAGTTTGAAGGTCAAACAAAAACAAAACTTGGCAACAGCGAAATGCGCACGGCAGTTGCAAGAGTTGTTGGCGAAGAACTTGGCACTTATCTTGAAGAACATCCAAAAGAAGCAAGAGAACTTATTTTGAAATGCCAGACAGCAAAACGTGCACGTGAAGCAGCACGAAATGCCCGTGAACTTACTCGTCGCAAAAACGTGTTGGAAAGCACAACTTTGCCTGGCAAACTTGCAGACTGCACAGAAAAAAATGCAAAACTTTGCGAAATTTATCTTGTCGAAGGTGACTCTGCCGGTGGCACAGCAAAATCTGGCCGTGACAGACGATTCCAGGCAATTTTGCCTTTGCGTGGCAAAATTTTGAACGTAGAAAAAGCAAGACTCCACCGCATTTTGGAAAATGAAGAAATAAAAGCAATGATTACTGCTTTTGGTTGTGGCATTCACGAAGAATTTGATGAAAGCAAATTGAGATATGACCGCATTATATGCATGACCGATGCCGACGTAGACGGCAGTCACATTCGCATTTTGTTGCTCACGTTCTTCTTCCGCTTTATGCGCCCACTTGTAGAACGTGGCCACGTGTATATCGCACAACCACCACTTTATAAACTTCAAAAAGGCAAACAAGTGGTATATGCTTACAGCGATGCAGAAAAAGACAGACTCATTGACGAATTGGATATCAAAGGCGAAGCAATCCAAAGATACAAAGGTCTTGGTGAAATGAATGCAGACCAGCTTTGGGAAACTACAATGAACCCAGAAACACGCACAATGTTGCAGGTTACTATGGAAGACGCTATGGAAGCAGACGAAATTTTCAGCGTGCTTATGGGCGAAAAACCAGAACTTCGCAGACAGTTTATTGTAGAAAATGCAAAACTCGTTGAAGAGTTGGATATCTGATAGAGGTGTTTATGAAAGAACAAGAAAAAAAGGGCAATCAGTTTGAATATGAAAAAGCCCTTGAAAATACAAAAATAGTTCCTATCAAGGTAGAAGATGAAATGAAAAAATCGTTTATTGCCTATGCCATGGCAGTAAACGTTTCGCGTGCAATTCCAGACGTGCGCGATGGTCTTAAACCTGTTCACAGACGCATTCTTTATGCTATGGGCGAACTCAACTTGTCAAACGACAAACCATATCGTAAATGTGCCCGTATCGTTGGTGACGTTTTGGGTAAATATCACCCACACGGCGACAGCGCAGTATACGATGCACTCGTTCGTCTGGCACAAGACTTTTCTATCAACGAACCGTTGGTAGAAGGTCAGGGCAACTTTGGTTCTGTCGATGGTGACCCACCGGCAGCACAAAGATATACCGAGGCAAGACTCAGCAAAATTGCAAGCGAAATGTTGAGGGATATCGACAAAAACACTGTTGACTATTATCCAAACTTTGACGAAACGCTTGAACAACCTGTTGTTTTGCCGGCACGTTTCCCAAACCTTTTGGTAAACGGCAGTGACGGTATCGCGGTAGGTATGGCCACTAACATTCCACCACACAACCTCAACGAAGTTATCAACGGCGTTATTGCAACAATAGATAATCCAGAAATCACCGTTGACGAACTTATGCAAATCATTCCTGCACCAGACTATCCAACAGGTGGTATCCTTATGGGTCGTGCAGCAATCCGTCAGGCATATCGCACAGGTCACGGTGGCATTATCATAAGGGCAAAAACAGAAATAGAAGAGTTTAACAACGGCACACGCAGCCGCATTGTTGTTACTGAACTTCCTTATCAGGTAAACAAAGCAAGACTCATTGAGTCTATTGCCGAATTGGTTAAAACAAAACGTTTGGAAGGCATTTCTGACATTCACGAAGAAAGTGACAGAACAGGTATGCGCATTGTTATCGACGTTAAACGTGATGCAAACGCACAGGTTGTGCTCAACAGTTTGTTTAAACACACTCAACTTCAAATCAGCAACGGCATAAACTTTTTGGCTTTGTCAAACGGCGAACCAAAAGTGCTTAACCTTAAAGAAATTATTGAGCAATACGTTGCTCACCAACACGAAGTCGTTTTGCGCAAAACAAAATATGATCTTGAAAAGGCAGAAGATAAACACCACATTTTGCTTGGTCTTGTTATTGCACAAAACAACATTGACAGAGTTATTGAAATCATTAAAAAATCTGCCGACAAACAAGAAGCAAAAATCACTTTGATGGCAGAGTTTGATTTGAGCGACAAACAGGCAAACGCAATTTTGGAAATGAGATTGCACCGTTTGACAAGTTTGGAAGTTGAGTCACTCAAAAATGAGTTGGACGAACTTTCAAAATATATTGCAGAACTTAAAGACATTATTTCAAGCCCTGCACGCATTGGTCAGATTATTAAAGACGACCTCACTGTTATCAGCCAAAAATACGGTTGTGATCGCAAAACAGAAATCAGCCTTGACTATGACGGTGACATTAACGTTGCAGACCTTATTGAAAAAGAAGACGTTGTTATTTCTATGACACACTTTGGCTACGTAAAACGCATTCCTGTTGCAGAATACAGGGCACAACGTCGTGGTGGCAAAGGTGTTACTGCACACAAAACAAAGGAAGAAGACTTTGTAGAAAATATGTTTGTTTGCAACACACACGACGACCTTATGTTCTTTACAAACAAGGGCAAAGTTTTCACTATCAAAGCGTTTGAAGTGCCAGAAGCACAAAAAACTGCAAAAGGACGTGCAATCGTTAACTTGTTGCAGGTGACAGAAGGCGAAAAGGTTACTGCTGTTATCCCTGTGGAAAGTCTTGAAAACGGTTATCTTTTGCTGGCAACTAAAAACGGTCTTATCAAAAAGACAGACCTTAAAGAATTTGAGTCTATTCGCAAAGTTGGCAAAATTTGCATCTCTTTGGTTGACGACGACGAACTTATTTCTGTTTCGCTCACACAAGGCAACAACGAAATTCTCGTTGCAAGCCACTTTGGCAAATGCATTCGCTTTGCAGAGGAAGACATTCGCCCAATGGGTCGTGAGGCACAAGGTGTTCGCAGCATAAAGCTGGAAGAAGGCGACGTTGTAACTGACATGGTTGTTATCAAAGAGGGTTATGACGTGCTTACTGTCAGCGAAAACGGCTTTGGCAAAATTTCTGACGTGAGTGACTATCGCTTGCAGGCTCGTGCCGGCAAAGGTATCAAGGCAGGCGTGTTCAACAAAAAAACAGGTAACCTAGTTAACCTCAAACTCGTTGCTCCAAACGAAGATATTATGCTCATTGCAGACAACGGCGTTATCATTCGTGTTCAGGCAAACGAAATAAGCAAAATCGGCCGTGATACACTTGGCGTTCGCATCATGAAGTTTAAAGATGAAGCAAAAGTTGTTTGCGTTGCAACAACAGCCCACGAAGACGACAGCGAAGCTGTTAGTGTTGGTGAAGATGCTTCTGCAGAGTAAGCAGAATAAACTTTTTAACAATATAAAAAGACGGGATAAATTTCCCGTCTTTTTTGTTTTAAGTCACTATATTAAATACTCCGTTTTTTTGGCTTTAACAAAGCCTTTTTGTATTTTAATTTTTTCATTAAAAAACGATAAATTGTGCTGTTAATCCACTCGCAATACATTGCCAAGCACTTGGCAGATATCTGCCGTGGCTGTGGCATGTGATTTTGCGTGTTTTTTAATTATGTTGTTTTGGTTGCATTTTATCCATATAAAACTACCATATCAACAAAGTTATTGACACGTGTGGACAAATGATATAAAATCTATTTAGTTTTATAGGTCGTTGGAGAACTGTCAACCGTAGTTGATTTGTTGATAAAACGTCGGGTGAGCTCGGTAATTGTTGTTGCCGTGCTTTTTTATTTTGGCTGTTTTTTAACGACAAAATCTGCAAAAAAGGGGGATAAAATGAGCATTGGTCTTGGCGAACATTTCACGTATAACAAGTTGTTGCGCTTTGTTTTGCCATCGGTAATTATGATGATTTTTACGTCGATATACGGCGTTGTTGACGGCTTGTTTATATCTAACTTTGCGGGCAAAACTGCCTTTGCCGCAGTAAACTTTATTATGCCTGTAACAATGGGCATGAGTGCCGTTGGTTTTATGATTGGTGCAGGTGGCAGTGCACTTGTTGCCAAAACTCTTGGCGAAGGTGACAATGCAAAAGCAAACGGATATTTTTCGTTGTTTCTTTATTTCACAATTGGTTGTGGCATTGTGCTGACTGTTTTGGGTCAGATTTTTATCAAACCTTTGGCAATAGTTATGGGTGCAACGGCAGATATGCTTAAACCTGCCGTTACTTATGGCCGAATTTTGATGTGCAGTGTAACTGCATTTATGGTGCAAAACTTTTTTCAAACCTTTTTCGTGACGGCAGAAAAACCAAAACTTGGACTTTACGTTATTGTGCTGGCAGGTGTTACAAACATTGTGCTGGATGCCCTTTTTGTTGCCCTGTTCAGGTGGGGCGTGGTTGGTGCTGCAGTTGCAACTGCAACAAGTCAGTTTGTGGGTGCAGTTGTGCCAGTGGCATATTTTGCAGGCAAAAATTCAAGCCTGCTAAAACTTGGCAAAACAAAATGGTGTGGCAAAGCAATTGCAAAAGCAGTTACAAACGGTTCGAGCGAACTGCTCACAAACGTTTCTATGTCGGTTGTAAATATTTTGTATAACGCTCAACTTTTGAAATATATCGGCGAAAACGGTGTTGCGGCTTATGGCATGATAATGTACGTAAGTTTTGTTTTTATTGCCATATTTTTGGGCTACAGCATGGGCAGTGCACCTCTTGTTGGGTTTAACTTTGGTGCACAAAACAAAAAAGAACTAAAAAATCTGCTCAAAAAAAGTCTGGTTGTCATTTTGTGTGCATGCGTTTGCCTTGTAGGGGTGGCGTTTTTGTTGTCGCACCCACTTGCACAAATTTTTGTCGGCTATGATGCCGAACTGTTTGCTCTTACAAAACATGCATTTCGCATTTATTGTTTGTCCTTTTTGTTCAGTGGTTTCAACATTTTTGCAAGTGCATTTTTCACAGCACTCAACAATGGGCTTATTTCGGCAATTTTGTCTTTTTTGCGAATGTTTTTGTTCCAGATTGTGTGCATATATGCTTTGCCAGCAATTTTTGGAATAGAAGGCATCTGGTTTTCTGTGGTGGTGGCAGAAATGCTTTGTCTGGTTGTGTCGGTGGCATTTATTATTAAAAATAAAAACAAATATGGATATATGTAAAAAACGGAGTTTTTGCTCCGTTTTTTGTTTTTACAATTTTTTAACAATTTGCAAACTAAAAAGAAATATTGTTGGTATAATATATTTATATCAAGGTGGTGTAATATGGCAAAAATTTTGATTGCAGAAGACGACAGAGATTTAAACAGACTTGTCAGCATAACACTCAGAAACAACGGCTTTGACGTTGAAAGTTGTTTTGACGGTGTTGAGGCACTCGATGCTTTTAGCAAAAGCAGATTTGATGCATTGCTTACTGACGTTATGATGCCTAATATGGATGGTTTTGATCTTGCGCAAAACGTGAGGGATATTGACAAAAACGTGCCCATTGTCTTTATGACGGCAAAAGACGACAAACAAAGCAAAATGCTTGGCTATGCACTCGAAATTGACGACTACGTTACAAAACCTTTCGACGTGGATTTGCTCGTGTTAAAACTCAAGGCAATTTTGCGTCGTGCCAAAATAAAAAACGACAAAGAACTTGTCGTTGGCAACTTTTGTATGAATCAGGAAGAAAGGGTTGCCACCATTGACGGAAACGAAATTAACCTTACCGTGCGCGAGTTTGACTTGTTGTTTAAATTGCTTTCTTATCCCAAAAAGACCTTTACACGCAGTGCTTTGATGGAAGAATTTTGGGATTATGACTCATCGGCAACGTCACGCACGGTAGACGTATATATGGCAAAACTTCGTGAAAAAACGGCAGATTCAACCGGGTTTGAAATTGTTACCGTGCACGGTCTTGGCTATAAAGCAGTGTTGAAAAACTGAATATAAAAAGTAAAACACAAAACATATTGGAGCCTTCCACTTTGAAGGGGAAGGTGGCAGGCGAATGCCTGACGGATGAGGTTGGGTGTTTGCTGTTTGTTTTTTTCAACCTCACCACCGACTGTCGTCGGAGCCTCTCCTTAAAAAGGAGAAGCCTTTTAAGAGTGAAGATAAAACAATCTTTTATTCATTATTAATATAAAATGAATTTTTTAACTTTAAGTATGAAACAAAAAACAAAAATAAACAAACGCAAAGCATGGGTAGGGGTAGTCAGCTTTTTTCTACTTGTTGCAATCATTATGCAAATAACAATTTTAACCTATGACTTTATAATTGAAAAAACAGACAACGTGGCACTCATTGCAGTGCTTATATTGGTGCTTATTGCAATTTTGTCAACAGTCATCACACTTATCGACTATATTCGCCGAAAGGTGATGATAGAGCGGCCTGTTCGCAAAATTTTGTCTGCCACAGGCAGAATTGCAAAGGGCGATTTTTCTGTAAGACTTGTGCCAAACCACTCATATGACAAATATGACGAGTTTGACGTTATTATGGAAGATATAAACGTTCTTGCGCAAGAACTTGGTAAAAACGAAGTGCTCAAAACAGACTTTGTTTCTAACGTGTCGCACGAATTAAAAACGCCACTTGCAATTATTCAAAGCTATGCAAAAAGTTTGCAAAACGAAAATCTTGACAGCGAAACAAGGCAAAAATATGCCAACACGCTTGTGAGCGCATCTAAACGACTTAGCGACCTTGTTTCTAACGTGCTGATACTAAATAAATTGGAAAACCAGGGCATAAAACCACAAAGCGAAAAAACAAACGTGACAGAGTTGCTTGCCCAAACCGTTTTGCAGTATGAAGAAGTGTTAGAAAACAAAAACATAGACCTCGTTTGCGATTTTGACGACGTTGTTATGCAAACAATCCCATCTTATTTAGAAATTGTGTTTGCAAACCTTGTGTCAAACGCAACAAAGTTTACGCCGGAAAATGGCGAAATCAACGTAAAATTAAAACAAGAAAACGAAAAAATAATTTTTAGTGTTAAAGACACTGGTTGTGGCATTTCAAGCGAAGTTGGCTCACGCATTTTCGAAAAGTTTTTTCAGGCAGACAGTTCGCACTCACAACAGGGCAACGGGCTTGGGCTTGCTTTGGTAAAAAAGGTTGTTGACAATCTTGGTGGCGAAATTTCTGTGAGCAGTCAGCTTGGCAAAGGCACAACTTTTGTGGTTACTTTTTTTAACTGATATGCACAAATTTTTGCAAAAACTAAAAAGGCCAACGGGTTGGTCGCTGGCTTTAATATATCTTTTTTCAATAGTTTTTATATCAGGGGCACTTGCATTGTTGTTTGCAGACCAAACGATCTGGTGGATAGAAATTCTGGCATACGTTTTTTATGCTCTTTCTGCAATTTCACTTGCTTACAGTGTGTATACCATTGTGATATATGCACCTGTTGCTGGCAAAAAAGTGCGTGAGTTTATACAACGTGTGCCACTTGCAGACAAACTTGTTAAAAACTATGGCTTTCGCACTTTGTTTATGGCAACTGCAACAACGCTGTTTAGCATATTCGTGGCAGTTGTGCACGCATGGCTTGGCATAACTCAAAAATCAATTTGGTATGGTGCTTTGGCAGCATATTATATATTGCTGGTTTTGCTTAAAGCCAGTGTGATTTTGTCGCAAAAACGCAATGACGTGTGCCACGAAAAAGCACAAAAACAAAGCAAAAGTTATCGCAACTGCGGTGTGTTTTTGCTTGTTATAAACGTTGCGTTGTCGTCTGCCATTGCGCAAATGATTTTTGATAACCAGGCGTTTGTATACCCTGGGTGGACTGTTATTGCATTTGCACTTTATGCCTTTGTTAAAATTGCCGTTGCAATTTTTAACGTGTTTAAGGCAAAAGGCTTTTGCAACCCTGTTGTGCAGGCAATTCGCAACGTAAACCTTGCAGATGCATTTGTTTCTATTCTGGCGTTGCAAACAGCCTTGCTGTGGAGTTTTGGCGACGAAAGTATAAACGTGTCGCTGTTTAACACCATTACCGGTTGTGCCGTTAGCGTTGGCATTGTTGCGATTGGTGTCGTTATGATTATACGCTCGAAAAAAATTTTGGAGAAACACAATGGATAAATTTGACTATACTTACAAAGCAATTAACGAAAATGAGCGAAAAGAAGTTGAATATATAAAAAGACAATATCAGCCACACCCACAGGCAAATGCTCTTGAAAGATTGCGCAAACTTGACAACAAAGTAAAGGGCTGGGCAATGTCACTTGGTCTTGTGGCAGGTGTCGTTGGCATTTTGTTGTTTGGTGGTGGCCTTGCACTTGTGCTTGAGTTTGCAAAAATTGCACCTGGTATTGTGCTTTGTGTTTTGGGTGTTCCGCCAATTGCTTTGGCTTATCCACTGTATAAAAAGGTTTTGGCACGCGGCAAAGCAAAATATGGCGACGAAATTTTGGCACTGAGCGAACAACTGCTTGGCGAAAATAAAACTAACGAATGACAATAAAACAAATTTTTAAAGACGGGTTTTGCCCGTCTTTTTTTGTTGGCACTTAACAAGTGCCCAACGGCATGGCTTGGTATGAGGTTTTGTATAACAACCACATTATATGCAGAGCCTGCTATTGCAACACTTTATAAGTGTGCTTACAAAATATTTACAAATTGTTTGCAAAACAATTACCACTTGTTTGTTTTTTGTTTACAAACAGGGCATATAATACCAGCGTAATCAACCAAATGGAGGGAAAAACAATGGAAAACAACTACGTACAAAAAATCAAAAATCAATATACAGCAAAACAACAGACAAAAATAGACCAACTTAAACAGCTTGACAAAAAAGTTAAAAAACCAGCACGTGTTTTTGCATACGTGTTTGGCACAATTGGTGCTTTGGTGCTTGGCGGTGGCATGTGCCTTGCAATGAAAGTTATCGGTGACATGATGATTGCAGGCATTGGCATTGGTCTTGTGGGCATTGGCATGGTGTCAGCAAACTACAGCATGTATAAAGCAGTGCTCGACAGCAGAAAAAGCAAATATGCAAACCAGATTTTTGAACTTACTGACCAAATTGAAAACGGAAACAACTAACACAAAGGGGGATAAAACAATGAGCGTAAAAGAATTTTTTAAAAATGCATTCAGCGATATGAAAGAAAATGCAAAAGCACAACACGAGGTTGACAAAGCAAACTTTGCAGCAGCAAAGGCAGAAAGCAAAGCAAATTTTGAAGAAAACCGTGGCACAGTTACGTTTCAGCGTGCAAAAGAACAGGCAAAACAAAGCTGGGACGACGCACATATGACACCTGCACAACGCACAGCAAAAATGCGCGAACAACAAAGCGACGAAATTGCATATGCAAACATGCGCAAAGCCGATGCAGACGCACGTATAGCCGAAGCAAAAGAGCAACGTGCAGAAATCCTTGCAGAAAAAGAAGCGAAAAAACTTGCAAAACAAGC
>JAFVQA010000067.1 GCA_017505015.1 Clostridia bacterium | reverse complement strand
GCAATGGTAATGTGTGTGTTTGGCCTTGTTGGTTGTGGTAAAGACGACCTCAAAGGTTTTGACATTGACCTTGCCGAAGCAGTTTTTGACGAACTTGACATTGAAGTTGAATTTAAACTCATTGACTGGAACATGAAAGACGCTGAAATCAATGCAGGCACAATCGACCTCATCTGGAATGGTATGACTATTACAGAAGAACGTCTTATTAAACTTGAAATCAGCAAACCTTATCTCACTAACAACCAGGTAATGGTAGTAAAAGCAGACAGCCCTTTGACAAAAGCATCTATCACTGCAAGCACAAAAATCGTTGCAGAAAACGGCAGTGCAGGTTTTGATGAAGCAAAAAAAGCTTTCCCTGGCAGCACAATTACACCTGCTAAAAACCAAATCACTTGCCTTACAGAAGTAAAAGCTGGCACAAGTGACGTTGCCGTTCTTGACTCTACACTCGCTGGTTTTTATATCAACAACGACGAATCAAGCTTTAAAGGCGATCTCAAAATAATCACAAACAGCCAAGGTCAATATGACACACTTTCAAGTGAAGTATATGGCATCGCTGCTAAAAAAGGTTACGTTGGTCTTATGGCAAAAGTTAACGACACACTCGCACAACTTTACGCTGATGGCACAATGAAAGAAATTGCTAAAGTATACGGTTTGGATCAACTTTTGGTTTCTTCAAGCTGGTCAAACTATACAAACACTTTCGACAGCCTTTCTGACGCAGAAAAAGCAAGCTGGAACAACATCGTTAGCAAAGAAAAAATCGTTATTGGCTACACTTTGTTTGCCCCTATCGCTTATAAATAAGCCGTTTTAACTTAACTAAAAATATTTTACAAATAACCTTGCAGGATACCCCTTGCAAGGTTATTTGCAGGAGAAGACACATATGACATCGTCATTCTGGAACGTAACGACAGAACTTTTGGGCGCATCCGTTTATACACTCGGTTTATTTGCCCTCACAATTATTTTTGCAGTGCCACTTGGTTTTGTGGTATATTTGCTTGCAACGTGCAAATTTAAACCGGTCAGTGCACTTATGAAAGTGCTCATCTGGATTATCCGTGGCACGCCACTTATGTTGCAAATTATTTTGTTTGTTTTTGCACCTGGCCTTATTTTTGGCATTGCAGTTTCAAACAGATTCATTTGGGTAACAGTTGCCTTTGTAATTAACTATTCTGCATATTTTGCCGAAATTTATCGCGGTGGTTTTGAAAGCATTCCTGCAGGTCAATATGAAGCGTGCAAAATTTTGGGCATGACAAAAAGCCAAACGTTTTTTAAAGTAATTTTGCCACAAGTTATCAAACGCGTTGTTCCACCAATGGGCAACGAAATAATCACACTTGTTAAAGATACTTCTTTGGCAAACGTAGTTGGTATTGCCGAAATCATTATTACTGCAAACGGCATAACTAACATGACTGGTGCAATCTGGCCTATCTTCTACACAGGCGTATTCTACCTTATCTTCAGCGGTGTGTTGACACTTGTTTTGCGTTGGGTAGAAAAGAAATTGGATTATTACAGGTGATTTATGGAAATTTTGAAAGTAGAAAATATAAACAAAACTTTTGACGATTTGCACGTTTTGAAGGGTGTTTCTTTCGATATGCAAAAAGGCGAAGTTGTTGCTATAATCGGTTCGTCTGGTGGCGGTAAAACAACTTTGCTCCGTTGCCTCACTTTTTTGGAAACAGCCGATTGCGGAAGCATAACAATTGACGGTGACAACATTGTTGCCGACGTTGACGGCAAATCAGTATATCCAAACGACGAAGAATTGCGTAAACGTGCGCTTAAAGTTGGGCTTGTTTTTCAGGACTTCAACTTGTTCCCTCACCTCACTGTTTTGCAAAACTGCACACTTGCACCAACAAGCGTGTTGAAAATTGACAAAACTCAAGCAGAAGAAACTGCAAAACAAGTTTTGGATCAGGTTGGTTTGACAGAAAAACTCAACGAATATCCTTGCAACCTTTCTGGTGGTCAAAAACAACGTGTTGCCATTGCAAGAGCTTTGTGCATGAACCCATCGCTCCTTTGCTTTGACGAACCAACTTCTGCACTTGACCCAGAACTCACTGTTGAGGTTTTGAAAGTTATTAAAGACCTTAAAGCACACGGTGTAACAATGCTCATTGTAACGCACGAAATTGAGTTTGCACGCGAAGTTGCAGACACTGCAATCTTTTTGGACAACGGCGTTATTTTGGAACAAGGCAATGCAAAAGAGTTGATTGACAACCCTAAAAACGAACGTACAAAAGAATTTTTGCAAAGAATTTGCGAATAAACTAATAAATAAAGGCACGGAGTTTTCCGTGCCTTTTTTGTTTTGACTACAGCCGTAGCCACGATATGGTGCGGCTAACAGGACTTGCAAGGAACGCAGTGACGGAACAGCGAAGTGAAACGAAGTGTCACGTTATTTCAAAGAAACTGTTTTAACACGCAAAAGTGGCATGGCCCAAAGGAACAAAACAAAAAAGACGGAAAAACCGTCTTTTTTTGTTTTTGACTACAGCCGTAGCCACGATATGGTGCGGCTAACAGGACTTGAACCTGCACAGCCTAATGACTATAAGAATCTGAATCTTACGCGTCTGCCTATTCCGCCATAGCCGCAAACTATCAGTATAAAGATATTAACAATAATATCATATTTTAACAATAATTTCAAACAAAAATGAAAGACACGGATTTTTTCCGTGTCTTTTTGTTTATTTCTTTTTGTTTTTAAGTTTGTTTGCAAGGATAAATGCACCAAGCAACACCACCACCGAACCAATGATTATTGCATACATTGTTGCAATGCCAACGTCGTTGCCAAAAAATTGAAGGTTGCAGTCAAGCATATCACACAATCCGTCCACCACCTGAACTGGCATTCCGTCTGTTATCATTTGGTCAAGCACACCGTTGAGTGCGTGGTTTCGCATGAGTGACGTTCCATATGTGCCAGGCAAAAACATAACTGCTTTTTGCAAGCCATCGCCAAAAGAAGAAATTGGCATATATGCACCGCAAATAAAGCCATAGCCTGCACTTATAATCGTGCCAACGGCTGAAATCTGACCTTGTGTTGACAAGAAAAAGTTGATAACTGATGACAATGCAGTGCCAAACAACACAAGCACAAAAACGTCAACGAAAATAAGCAACACGTCTGCAAAAGACATATACCAGCCTGTCAATGCAACGTAGCCAAGGCAAAGTGCCGCCGCAGTAAAGCAAACAATCAACGTTGAAACAAGTGTTGCAACGTAATAGCTGAGTGACAAAACTGACGATTTGACAGGTGTAATGAGCAAATCTTTAATTGTTCCGTTTGCTTTGTCCTGTACCATTAAAAAGTTTGAGCAAAATGCAACGGTAACGCAAGAAACGGCAAGTATAGACGAAACAAGCTGACCTGCAACAAGACCGTTAATAACCTTGTCGCTCACGGTGAACATTGGTGGAATGCCCGCCATAAAACTGTCTTTATATACGTTGCCCAAAAAAGTTGCATAAAGCACAAGCAAAATTGCAGGTGTAATGAGTGCAGTAAAAAACATGCCCTTATCTTTAAAAAACAGCTTTATATTGCGCTTGATGAGATTTAAAGTCGTTTTCATTGCTCTGCACCTCCACCAAGATTTTTGCCTGTTACAATCAAAAATACGTCGTCCATTTTGCCTTTTGTAATTTCATAATCAACAAACAAATCTGGGTTTTGCAAAATAAGTTGAGTTGCTTGCTTTGGGTTGTTTATTGCAATTTTGAAAGCATCTCTCACTGCAACGTATGGCAAACCGAGTTTTGCAACCTGACTTTCTTCAACGTTATATATAGTTATAAAGTCATCTACGTATTTTGTTTTGAGTTCGTGTGGTGTGCCCTCTGCAGAAATTTTTCCGCTGTCTATAATAACTATATAATCTGCTTCGGCTGCTTCTTCCATATAATGCGTTGTTAAAAACACAGTCATGCCGTGGTTTTTGCGAAGATCAAAAATAACGTCCCACAAAATTTTGCGTGTTTGCGGGTCAAGACCTGTTGTTGGTTCGTCCAACACCAAAATTTTTGGTTTATGCAACAATGCCCTTGCAATGTCAATTCTTCTGCGCTGACCACCAGAAAGTTTGCCAACCGGGCGTTTGAGCAAATCTTTAAAATCGAGCAAAGCTGCAAGTTCGTCAAGCCTTGCCAAAAACTCATTGCCAACAATGCCATAAAGTGCCGCTCTGCTTTGCAAATTGTCAAAAACACTCAATGCCTGATCTAACACACAGTTTTGAAACACAACGCCTATTTCTCTTTTTATGTCATCGGCATTTTTATCCAGAGTTTTTCCATCAATAACAACAGTGCCACCGTCTTTTGACAACTGACCACACATAATGTTTATTGTGGTTGATTTACCCGCACCATTTACGCCCAAAAAGGCAAACAACTCCCCTTGTTTTACCCTGAAAGAAAGGTTTTGCACTGCCTTAACTTCACCAAAACTTTTGTAAAGATTGTTTATTTCTATGATATTTTTCATAATTCTCCCCGATATTTTTATAGCCTGACCTATAATAAATATCTATTTGATTTTACACCAAAAAACAACTTTTGACCATAGCCTTTTTGTTTTTGGATGTAATTCAAGTTTAATCAAAAACAAAAATTTTGCAACGGCTTTTATCCATCCGGCAGGTTTTGAAAAACAATCGGTTTTTAACACAACAAAAAAAGCACGGAAATTTCCGTGCTTTTTGTTTTTAAAAATTTAATCAGTTAATTTTTTTGCTTTAATCAAAGATCTCAAACCATTGATTGATCTTTGTGCTGTATCATTGTTTTTAAGCTGACAAGAAAGAGTTTTTCCTGCTGTATCCAATTCGAATGATTCATAACGAATAACACTGTCATCACTCAACGTAATTTCTTTTGTGCTTGTTGAAACTGTTAAAATATCTTTATAGAAATACAACGTTGTTTTTTCAACTTCGTTTGCTTTTGTGATGTAAAAACTGTAGATATAAGCATAAACCTCGTGTCGTGAAAACAACAACAAAGCAATTTCATATTTATTGCTGCGATAAATCCCGTCTTTGCCTTTTTTTGCAACAACTCCTTCGCCTTCCCAAATAAAACCATCAAAAGAAATTGGGGCAATTTCATTAACTTCGTCTTGATCAATGCCAAACTTTGTCATTGCTTTTTGTTTGACATCTTTTATTTTTGATGCAATTACTTCGTCAATATAACTGTCTTTAACTCTACCTTTTATGCGACCTATGATTACACAAAGTGCACTAATAGCCATCAACGCACCTATCATCAACGCCACCTGAGTATAAGTAACGCCAACGTATATAGCCACAAAAGACAGCAACAACAAAATAACCCATGGCTTTAAACTTTTTTGATCTACCGTAAAATATCTTATAACTTTTTGATAATCCATTTTCTTTTCTCCTTTGTTTAGTTGAACATTTGCGTCGGAATGTTTGCATCAAACAAATCAAACAATATTTTTATGTCACAATCTGTAACACCAGCCTGAATTGCTTTTTGCATGCATTGCCTGTAAGTTGGATTTGTGTTGAGAAACTTTCTTTCAAAATAGTCATATTTTATATATGCCATAAAGAAATGATATATCCCTTTTTCTTCTAACATGAGTGCGCTGTTTATATATTGCAATGCCTTGTCTATAACGTCTCGTTTTGCCAGAATTGGTTTTTTTCCATCAAGCAAACAAACCGCAGAATAAAAATATATTTGCGAATTTAAAGCCTGGTTTTGCATAACTTGCTGAAACAAGTCAAGGGCCTTGTCAAACAATTTAAGCCTGAGATAGCACATTGCCAAAGACGTTTTAATTTCGTCACTTTTACATTCGTCGTTGAGATATGTTTTTATGTTTTGATTGACCTGATTAACTTCCATTGAAAGCACGTCATCAAAAGACGAAATTATTACAGGGCGACCACAATAAGGGCACTTTTTAATATCAAGCGACCAGGGCGAACCACACCCCGGACAATTTATCTGTTGTACCTTAAACATAATTTTCAACCACCTGCCCTTGGCAAAACAAGTTGTGGGTAGCCATAAATATCAAGCATCCAACCATCTACTTTTGAAAATGCCTGATTAAAACTATTTGATATATTAAGGAATGTCGACTCAAGCAAATCTTGATTATCACATTTACCCGCTCCAAGATATTTTTCGCCAGTATAATATGTATCTTTCTTATAGAGAGAATATTTAATTGTTAGGTCTTCTTTTTTATCAGCACCATTTCCCACAATTGACCCTGTTGCCTTATCTTTCTCTCTAAAATTATTAGTTCCTTTTTTATGTTCGTATGTAGCCTCAAGTTTCTTTCCTACAACAGATTGTATATGCATACAATACTCGATTACTGAACCATTAGTTGCACTGCCTGCTATACCACCAGCATATGACCAAACAGCCGAATCAAATTTAGTATTAAAAAGAGCCGTTGTCGTTGTTCCGATTGCTTTTGATGCTATATCACAATCACGAACTATAGAATATAATACTTTTGCATTTTCAACTCTTCCTGCAATTCCTCCAGCATTCACTGTAGCACCACCATCATCTGTTGTTTCAGAAACGCCTTTTAAAGTTGAATTATACAAATAACTATGATTTATTTCACCATCTTGACACAAGCCTACTATACCGCCTATCCTCAACCTAACAAATTTTCCTATTGCAACATCTCTAACATGTGTTGCTTCAATAGTACCGCCTGTTATTGAAATATGTGAAATTTGCGATTTATCACCTGATTGACGACCAGCAACTACACCAACATACATATATTCCTGCCCATCTTTTATTTTAGAAATATTTACAACAGGATTAACAAAACTTATGTTTTTAATGACACCCTGATTTTCTTTTACAAAGCCAAAACTCTTCTCAGTGTTTTCACCTTCATCTGTTAAGTTTATATACAAATTTGATATTGAATATCCATTTCCATTAAGATTTGCTTTAAAAACATTTGGTGAATAAAAATTCCAATTTACTGGATCGTCAAATGGATGTGTTTTCACATCGTTCCAATCAATATTGTTAGTCAATTCGATATATATATCTTCTTGATTAGCAATATTTTCTGTGCAATAATCTTTAATACACATCAAATCATATACCGTATCAAGTTGATATGGATTATCTTTACTACCAATACCTTGTATATCAGGCTTTGTTTCTGGTTTTTGTGGCTGATTTTTGTTTGCAAATTCTATCGCCGCATCAACATTAAATGTTATATCATTATTATCCTGATAATTAAAAACTCCAGTTTTTGATTCTTCAATAACTTTTATAGTATTTTTATCATCAAAAACAGTATGATAAAAAACCGAATATTTCTCTGACTCATTACTTGCCAAAGAGTTCACATCATATACAAGTACACCATATACTTTAACAGTTTGATAAAGTGCAATTCTGTAATAATAGTCTCGTTTAAAATTATTTTCTTCAGAATAATATACTTTTAATTGCGATTGCACGCTATATTCATTTGTGATAGATTCTGAAGTTGATTCTGATGTTGTAAAAATATTCCCCCAGTTTTTTGTCCACTCATGACTAGTTGATGCGGAAATTTCTAATTCTACTCCTTTATTAAAGAAACCCAACCCTGTTTTGCTAATTAATTTCACACTGCCTGCAACCTGAAAACCACCCGTATATGAGCTAGTCTCTATTGTTTCTTGTGTCTTTTCTACGCTTGAAGATAATGTTGATGATTCTATTTTAGACATGGTAAGAGTTTCTTCCATTTCATGCGTAAATTGTGTAGCTGTTCCTGCATAAATTGGTGTGCGGTGAACTTTTCCCAAATCAAAATAGTATATATAATACTCATCATCAACATTAAGAGAATTTATACATATTTGTTCATCAACCGTTTCACCCACATATGCAGTTATTTCTTTTGAACTACTATAATTATCGACTGATGCTTTATCAATATCAACACTATCAACGTCATCATCGTCTAAATTACCACCGTCATCATTGTCGTTTTTGTAATCAAACGTAATTGAAGTGCTGTAAGCTGATGATGTGAAACCTTGCCCACCAGATGCTTTTACTTTTGCAGTATGCTCGCCATCAGCAAGCTCAAGTTGCGACAAAGCAAACGAATTTGTTTGCACCTGCATTTCATCCTGGTCAACGCAAATAACGTATCCAGAAGCATTGTCTACAATGCTCCATTTTAACGTGCCGTTGTCGTATCGCAAGTTTAAAGGTGTTGATAACTGTATGACATCGTCATCACCACCAGGCAAAAACTGACATGCAGTGAGTGCAAATAATGAAAATATCAGCACAAGCACACATGCAATTTTAGACCAAAAAACTTTTTTCATTGGCTTCTCCTTTTTGCACAAAAAAAGTTGTGCAACAATGTTTTAACAACTAATTTTAAAATAATAATATACAATAAAACTATATTGTTTTAATAATTATAAGTTAGGCAACACCTAATTGTCAAGACAGAATTAGGAAATACCTAATACAATGCTTTTATGTCTACTGTAAAAATTGACTTGGAAACTATAAGGGAAAATTTAAAAAAAGAAATTGAAACTTGTGGAAAAACTAAAAGTCAAATTGCAAGTGAACTGGGGATTTCTAAACCTACCCTTTCACAATATCTTTCAGGCAGAGCGATGCCATCGTTGGTGACTTTTGCAAGGCTATGCGACGTTATTGATTGCAGTGCAGATGACATATTGGGATTAAAATGAACGGATAAAATTAAAATGCATAAATTTAAAGGCACAGATACCATTTTCTGTGCCTTTTGTTTTTTATAATGATTATTCTAAAATAATTTTTGTATCGTTGTTTGCAACCATTTCGCCAATAACGTATGCATCAATTCCGTTGTCTTTGAGGGTTGCAATTGCTTT
>JAFVQA010000066.1 GCA_017505015.1 Clostridia bacterium | reverse complement strand
GTTAAGGTAATTTGTTCCTTCTACAAAAACGTGACCAACGTTATTGCCAAGCAAACTGCATTGTTTTTTTATTTTTTCGGCAGTTGAAAGGTCAACGTGCACGTTATATTGCTCTTGAATAAATTGTTTAATGCCAACGTCAATTTGTCTGCCACCAAGATAAAGACTGCAACCATTTGTCATATTGCCGTCTATAAAACAGCCAAAATCGGCAATTGTACTGCCAACGTCTACCATAATGCCATTGTTAATTTTGCTTTCTTCTTTAACAAGTTTTGCAATGGCTTTTGGTGACTCAACAAAAACAACAACCTTTGCGCCAAGGTTTATAAAAAAGGTTTCGAGAGTCTTTTTTTCGTTTGCGCTTGCACCACTTGGAACAACACACAAAAGGCGTGCGCTTTGGTTTTGAAAAGCACTTTCGTTAACAATGGTAAACAGCCAGTTGAAATAACAGTTGAACCAATCTTTATTTTTAACATTGCACTCTTCTATCGCGCGAACAAGCCTAACCTTGCCAGGGTTGTGTTTGAAAAGTTTTGCAGCAGTATTGCCACACGCAAGCACCTGAGTTTCATCTTGCTTGTTTAGTGCAACAAGATTGTATTGTTTGACAAGAACGTTGTCTGTTTTTGAAATAACACTGATAAAATCAGAACCCAAATCAATCGCCAAATCGAAATTAGCCATTTATTTCCTCCAAAAATTGTGAAAGCACCTGTGCAAGTTTTTCGGTAGGCAACCCCACCACGTTGTTATAACTGCCACTTATGTTGCAAACAAAACCACTGTCCTGAATGCCATAGCCACCTGCCTTGTCAAAAGGTGAACCAGTTGCTATATAATCAAAAATTTCGTTGTCGCAAAGTTGTTTGAAAGTTACAGACGACACGTCTGCAAAAGTGATTGTAACGTCTTTTGTCATAACGGTAACACCAGTTATAACGCTGTGAGTTTTGCCGGACAACTGCGAAAGCATTTGATATGCATTTTGTTTGTCTTTTGGTTTGCCCAGAATTTTGTCGTTGTGAACAACTATTGTGTCTGCACCCACAACAAGGCAATTTTCATTTTTTTCAAACACGCTTTTTGCTTTTACAAACGAAAGTTGTTTTGCCATTTCCAACGGATTGTCGCAACACACGTTTTCGTCTGCATTGCTTGGCAAAACTATAAAATTTTTAACAAGACCACCCAAAAGCTCTTTGCGCCTTGGTGATGCCGATGCAAGAATAACGTCCATATAAAATATTATAACACAACAAAAAACAAAAGCGCAATGGGTAAACACAAAAACAAAAGCCGAGGTTTAACCCTCGGCTTTTAAATTTTAATTTTAAAGAATTTCAAGATTCTTTTTGAACACACGACGAAAGTCATTTGCAACACTCATTGCTTCTTTAAATTCAAGAGTATTGTCGTTACCGTCTGTTTCTGTTTTCATAATAACACTGTCACCAAGCACGTCGCAGTTGATTTCTGTGATAACTGCACTTCTGCTTCGGTCAAGAGAAACGGCAAGTTTAAGCATAACTGCAAGTTTTTTGCCTGCTTCTACGTCTTCTTCTGTGAGCAATTCTTTATATTTAACCCAATCACTCATATTGATTTCGTCTTTATTGAACATATCAGAAACGAATGCCGCAAGAACAAGATCTTTGTGTCCAATGCCATAAAGGTTAGAGTGCAAAATCATATATGATGAGTGTTTTTGATAATTAAAGAATTTAAAGCATTTGCCACTTTCGTGCATCATTGCTGCAATGCGCAAAACTTTTACGTATGCACGTGGGAATTTGTGCAAAACACGGAGTTGACGGAACAACTGTATGCAAAGGTTAAACACTTGTTCACTATGAGTTGTATCAAGGCCAAGATATTTGCTGTAAGTATTAAGGCTGTGACCAAGAATATCGCTAATTGGTTTTTCAAGCGTGAGTGGGTTTGCATAGTTGAACATATAACCCTCTCTCAAACCACAGCCACTTGTTGTAATAACCTGATAATCCATGTGGTCTACAAAAGCTTTAATTACAGACAAAGCGCAAGGGAAAACGTCTGCACGTGCAGTTGACATACCCTTTATCTTCATTTTTTTGTCAAGGTCAAGCACTTTTATCATGTCGTAGATATTATAAAAATCTGCTCTTGACAACTGATAGTTATGCACCATATCCAAAGGATATTTTTTAATTTTACGAGAAATTTTTGAAAGACTGCGGAAAGAACCACCAACACCAATAAACTGAACGTCTGGGTCAACTTCTTTAAGCCAATCAAGCTGCTCGAGTTCACCTTTAACGTATTCTTCAATTCTTTGTGCCTGTTCTTCTGGTTTTTCTTCGTCTGCATGGAATTTTTCGTTGAGAGTAACAGAACCAAATGGCAAAATAGTTTCTTTAAGAATATTTCGTCTGTTGTAATAGATGAGTTTTGTGCTTGCACCACCAATTTCCATAATAATACCTTTTGGTATTTCCATAGAATTGATAACACCTTGATAAACGTAATTTGCTTCTTCTGACTCTGACAAAACACGAAGTTTAATGCCTGTTGAAACAAACACGTCGTTCAAAAAGGCTTTTTGACTGCGTGCCTGACGAACTGCAGCTGTTGCAACTGCAATTATTTTATCTACCTTATTACATTCACAAGTCTTTTTAAAGATTTTGAGTGTAGCAATTGCCTGAACCACTCTTTGTGTTTTGAGCGTTCCATCTTTTTCCATATCGCCAAGGCGAACGGCTTCTTTCATTTCATTTACGACAACGTAATAGCCACCATCGAGAATGTCGATGATAACTAATCTTGCCGTATTGGAACCCAAATCAATAAAACCTACTCTTTCCACAATTCTACCTTCTTTTTTTGCAAAACATTTTGATACTATATTTGCCTAAGTTAACATTAAAAGTATATCACAGCAAAAATGCTTTGTGAAGATGGTTTTTAAAAATTTGTTCATTTTTTACAACCTTTTTTTCACTTGTTTTTTGCTGAAAAATACCGCAACTTTTGGCATTATAAACTATTTAAACACCCAAAGTCAATACCCATTTTTTAATTTTTTACAAATTTTTCCCTTTTTAAGCAATTTTTTTTATAAAACAAAAAACGGTTGCAAATTTGCAACCGTTTTAAAATAACAAAGACTTTTAGATTTAATTTTACGCTTCTCTGTCAATAATTGTTTTGCGTGGGCATTTTAAAACACAAACTTTGCAGCCATTGCATTTTGAATAGTCAATAACTGGCAAGTTGTTTTCCATTGTGATTGCACCGTTTGGGCAGTTGCGTGCGCAAAGGCCACAACCAATGCAACCAACTTTGCAGGCAGACATAACGTCTTTGCCTTTGCAAGTTGATGAGCAACCAACGAAAACTTTTGCTGACTGAGGAATAAATTTGATAAGGCCTTTTGGGCAAGTTTTTGCACAAAGACCACAAGAAATGCAAAGTGCAGGGTCTACTGCTGCGTAGCCATCTTTTTTGATGATTGCCGCTTGTGGACAAACAGCACCACAACTGCATTCGCCCATGCAACCAGATGGACAAACTTTACGTCCGCCACCAAGCATAGCCTGAGTTTCGCAGTTTTCATAACCCACGTGAGTATATTTGTCTTCTGCCTTGTCGCCACCACAGCATGCAACTACTGCAACTGTTGGTTCGCCGCCAGAAAACTCCTGACCCAAAATTTTTGCAATTTCTGCTTTGCCTGCAGCACTTGTAGCACCACAAGAAGAAAGTTCTGCTTCACCTTTCAAAAGGGCTTCGGCAAAACCACCGCAACCAGGATAACCACATGCACCACAGTTTGCTTTTGCAAGATTGTCCACGATTTGGTCAATACGTTCGTCTTTAGCAACGAAAAATGCTTTTGAAACCAACATGATTGCAACGCCAAGCAAGATAGCAATGCCGACCATGATGCCTACTGTGATAGCAACTGTACCCCAGTTAATATCTCTGAATAACAACATAACGAGCACCTCCTATCAAGCAAACACGCCAAAGGCCATAGCCATAAAGCATGCAGTAATGAGTGTGATTGGGAAACCTTTGAAAGGACGTGGAACGTCAACTTTGTCGAGTTTTTCGCGGATACCACTCATAAGGAAAATTGCGAGTGTAAAACCAAGACCTGCAAACGCACCGTTGAGAACTGCCATAAACAAGTTGTTAACAGCAGTAAGGTTTGCTTGTGCTATACCGAGGATTGCACAGTTTGTTGTGATAAGTGGAAGGTATACACCCAAAGATGCATAGAGTGATGGAGAGATCTTTTTGAGGATCATTTCCAACATTTGAACGAGTGATGCAATAACGAAGATAAACACGATTGTTTGCATAAACTCAATTTTGAGTGTTGCAAGAACCCATGTGTTAATTGCATATGTAAACAAGCTTGCAAGCACCATAACGAAAGTTACGGCTACACCCATGCCAAGAGCTGATTCTGTCTTTTTAGATACACCCAAGAATGGGCAGATACCAACTGTTTGAACGAGGATAAAGTTGTTAGTAAAAACGGCTGCTACAAATAATGCGATAATTTCCATAATTATTTAACCTCCGTTTCACTGGCTGCAACAGCTTGTGCTGCTTGCAATTTTGCTGCTTTTTCTGCAGCTGCCTGTTTCTTTTTGTTTTTTGCGCTGATTGCATTGCTGCCTGCAACGAATGCTGCAATGAGCAAACCATATACAAGGAAGCCACCTGCACTTGATGCAAAGATGCCGATTGAGAAGCCACCAAGAACTTCTACACCAAACAAACATCCTGTGCCAAGGAGTTCACGAATGAACGCCATAACGCTGAGAGCAAGTGTAAAACCAATGCCCATAAACAAGCCGTCAAGTGCTGCTGCACCAACTTTGTTTGCAGAAGCAAATGCTTCGGCACGGGCAAGGATAAGACAGTTTACTACGATGAGTGGCAAGAACATACCGAGTGAGCTTGACAAGTCTGGCAAGAATTTGTCAAATGCCAAGATAACTACAGTAACGAAAGTTGCAATGATCATGATAAATGCAGGGATACGTACTGAACCAGGAATAACGTTTCTCAACAATGAAACGAGAATGTTAGAGCACATAAGTACGAAGATAACCGCAGCACCCATACCAATTGCATTTGCCAAAGATGTTGATACTGCCAATGCAGGACAAGTACCAAGAACAAGTTTGAATACAGGGTTTTGACGAACAACACCGTCTAATGCTATGTCTTTAACTTTCATTAGTTTGCACCCCCTGTAAGATTTTTAGTTTGAAGATAATCTACTGCAACGTTTGCTGCTGAGATAACTGCAGGCCATGTTGCATAGCATGATGGAGCAGCTGTGATAAGAGTGCCACCACCAACTGTGCCCGTTGTTGTAAACTCAAGGTTTCCATCAAGTTTTTGACCTACAAACATTTGTTGAAGGTGTGATGCCTTGATGCTTGAAGTTTTGTCGTCACCATTGTGAGAAGAAATGATAGCGTTAACGATTTCTCCATCTTTTACTGCCAAAACGATTTCAGTAACACCTTTCCATCCTTTTATACCAGATGCTTTGATAACAACAGCACCGTCTGCAGCCTGGTAAAGATAAAGAATGTTTCCTTCTGCTGAAATTGCAGAAGAGTCAATTTCAATAGCTGTGAATGAATCACTTGTATAAACTTTTGCAAGGTCACGGTTTGTTTTTTCTTCGTCGCTAACGTAAAGAACGTCGCTCAAAACTGAAAGAATAAGACCAGATGATAATGCGATGATTACCAAAATCAATACCGCAAAGAAAGGAGTTGATTTAAATGATTTTTTAGTGATTGTCATTTTATTTGCCCTCCTTTTTAGCAGGTTTTACGTAGCCAAATGGTTTTGGAACTATGTATTTGTCGATAAGTGGAACAACAAGGTTCATGAGCAAGATTGCAAATGAAACAACTTCTGTGCCGTTGTTGTGACGGAGCAAAGCTGTGATAAGACCAAGTGCCACAAAATAAACAACGTTGCCAAGTTGTGTGTTTGGTGTTGTTGTATAGTCTGTTGCCATAAAGATTGCACCAAGCATAAGACCACCAGACAAGATTGATGGCAAGAACCATGCAAAGTTGAAACCGTTGAGAACAACTGCAAACAAACCTGTCACGCCAATGTAAATAACTGGCCATTTCCAGTCGATTACGTTGCGAACAACAAGGTAGATGCCACCAACGATAAGTGCCAAAGCACTTGTTTCGCCGATTGTACCAGGGATAAGACCAAGGAACATATCCATGTTAGTTGCACCTGTTGCTGAAAGACCGTTTTTAAGGATGTCACCAAGTGGTGTTGAACCTGAAACGATTGGGTTCATGAAAGTACCTTGACCAGATGCACTTGCAGTAACGATTGGATCTACAAAGCCACCTGCAGCTACGATACCAAAGCTGATGAAAACAAAAATACGACCTGCGATTGCTGGGTTAACGATATTTTTGCCTGTGCCACCAAAGAGCATTTTTACAACGATGATTGCAAAGAAGCTTGCGATAATTGGAATGTACCAGTTTACGAGTGGTGGCATATTCATGCCGATGAGCAAGCCAGTAACGAGTGTTGTATAGTCAAACTCATTCCAGAATTGTTTAAAGCTTGCTTTGTTTACTAACATTTTGTAAAGCAATTCTGCCACGATTGCGCTGACAACTGAAATTGCCATTACCAAAAGAGCATTAAAACCAAAAAAGATAATACCAACGATTGTTGCTGGCAACAATGCGATGCTAACGTCAAGCATAATGCTTTTTGTAGTTTTTGGTGCTTTAAGGTGTGGAGAGCTGCTGAAAACCAATTTACTCATATTATTTCTTCCTCTCCCTTAATTTCTTTTTGCAGAGTCTAACGCTTTGAACGATTTGTCTGCGAGCAGGGCAAACGTAAGCGCAGCTGCCACATTCGAAACAATTCATTACGCCGTATTTAACAGCTGTGTCATAGTCGCCAGCCAAAGTGTAGAAATCCATATACATTGGCATGAGTGACATTGGGCACGCTTTTGCACAACGACCGCAGTTGATGCAGTTTGTTGGTTTGTCAAGATTTGTTTCTTTTTCTGTCAAAGCGAGCAATGAACCTGTTGTTTTTGTTGTTGAAATTGAAGTGTCTACAACGGCAAAACCCATCATTGGTCCACCAGAAATGAGTTTGCATACGTCGTCTTTAAGACCACCACAATATTCGATAATGTCGCTGTATCTTGTGCCATTTGCAACGATAATATTTTTTGTGCTGTTGATTGCACGACCACTAACTGTCATAAGACGTTCGTAGCAAGGTTTGCCAAGTTCTACAGCTTCGTATGCAGCATATGCAGTTGCAATGTTTTGAACAACAACGCCAACGTCCATTGGCAAACCACCGCAAGGAACACGTCTGCCGTTTACTGCAACGATAAGATCTTTTTCGGCACCTTGTGGGTATTTCTTTTTAAGCACAACAACGTCTGCACCCAAACTTGCAAAAAGTTCTGCACAGTCCATTTTGTTTGCTTCGATACCAAACACAACTTTGTCAATGCCACATGCCATTGCAAGATATTTTGCACCGGCAATAACTTCGTTTGCTTTTTCCAACATCAAGCGATAGTCGCAAGTTATGTAAGGTTCGCACTCTGCACCGTTGATGATAAGTGTGTCAACTGGTTTTGCAGGTTTGAGTTTTACGTTTGTAGGGAAGCCTGCGCCACCCATACCAACGATACCAGCCTCGAAAATGCGATTGAGAACAGAAGCCTTATCCTTAACTTCCAAAGCAGGCAAACTAACAACTTCGTCTTGTTGTTCGCTTGTTTTGATGTGGATGTGGTCTGCCATTCCGCCTGCAGCGCCAACCTTTTTAACAACGCCAACCACTTCGCCACAAACAGATGCATAGACTTTTGAGCCAAGACCACCTACTGCATCTGCAATAAGTTGACCTTTTACAACCTGATCACCGGCTTTGACGATTGGTGTTGAAGGAGCGCCAATGTGCTGACTTACAGAAATGAAGACGTCACTTGCAAGTGGCATCACTTCTATCGCTTGTTCTTTTGACAACTCTTTGTTGTCATGAAAGTGAACACCATGCGGAAACGTCTTTTGAACAAACTTTTCCATAAAATCTCCTTTGTTCGTCTTTGTTAATATATTTGATTTTTGATACAATTTCTAAAAGGGATGATGAAAATGATAATAAAAGTAAAGAATTTTAATATGAGACAGATTGCAGAATCGGGAGAGTGTTTTCGCTGGAAAAAAACAGGAGAAGATGAATATGTTGGTGTTATTTTTGGAAAAGTTTGTTATGTGTCGCAAAAAGAAAATGTTGTAACATATGATGGTGTTTCAGAATCAGAATTTATGTGGTATTTTGATTTGGAACGAGATTATGAGAAAATTTGGCGGTATTATAGCAATGATCTGGTTTTGCAAGAAGCAATACGATGTGGAAGTGGAATTAGAATTTTGAATCAAGACAAATTTGAAACTTTAATTTCTTTCATTATTTCTGCAAATAACAACATACCTCGTATAAAAAAATCTGTAGAATCCTTAGCAAGAATGTTTGGAAAGCATATCTATGGTTAATTTTATGAATTTCCAACTCCACAAGATTTGAGTCGTGCTTCGTTAAAATATTTACAATAATGTGGTTTG
>JAFVQA010000065.1 GCA_017505015.1 Clostridia bacterium | reverse complement strand
TGTGCCGAACAAGCTTGAATGTTTTGTGCATGGAGCATTGTGTGTTTCGTATAGTGGGCAGTGTTATCTTAGTTATGCAATTGGTGGTAGAAGTGGAAATCGTGGTGTGTGTGCGCAACCTTGCAGAATGAAGTGGTCGTTGTTGGATAGCGAAGGGAAATCGCTTTGTAGCGACCTGTATTTTTTGAGTCTTCGCGATATGAACAGAAGCAACTCGTTGCAAGATATGCTTGATGCAGGAGTGTCGGTTTTCAAAATCGAAGGCAGATTAAAAGGTGCCGATTACGTAAAAAACGTTGTTGCCTACTATCGTCAAAGCATCGACAAAATAATAGACGCAGAGCCAAAAAAGTTTGAAAGATTATCGTTTGGGCGAACGAAAATTTTGTTTGAACCATCGTTATCAAAAACGTTTTCACGCACATTTACCGAGTATCATTTGCATGGTATTAGTTCTGGCAACGAAAGTTTTTCTACTCCAAAAGCACGAGGAGAATTTTTGGGCGAAATAAAAAAAGTTTTTGCAGGAGGTTTTTATTTTCAGAATGCCGATAAAGTATTTTCAAATGGCGATGGAATATTTCTCGATGGTAAAAAACAAATAGGTTGCAATGTTAGAAGTGTCGAAGGCGATAAAGTTTTTATCGGAATGCCTTCCGAAAAATTGATGCCTTCTGAAAATTCAAAAATCTGGCGAAACAAAGATTTAAAATTTGAAAAACAACTTCAACAGAAAATTGAACGTAAGTTGGCAATAAAAATTTCTGTTTCTGAAACTCAAACGCAATGGAAATTTTTTGCGCAGTTAAAAGATGTTCGCAAAACTTCCTCAGAGATTTTGATAGATAAAACTTCGCATATTGTTGCCAAAAATTTACAATCGGCAACAGGACGGATGATGCAGAATTTATCGCGTTTAGGAGGAACATCGTTTGAAGCTGATGTTGAAATTATTTCGAGAAGTTTACCATTGTTAAAGGTGGCAGAAATAAATGAAATCCGAAGAAGGCTTGTCGAAAAACTTTCAGAAAATATACTTGCACAGTATGAAGAAAAACGTCGTGCAAAGATTCGCAAGCAACCAGTAAAAACAACATTTGAAAAACTTCCATTCTCGCCCGACAAATACGCAAATGTTTTTAATCAATCGGCGAAACATTTTTACAAAAAAATGGGTTTTGATGTTGAAGAATTTGCACCAGAAACAAGCAATGCGTTATCGGGCTTGCGTGTGATGACTACACGTCATTGTATTCTTCGTGAGCTTAATCTTTGCAAGAAGTTGGGTAAATTCAAAAATGCAACCGAGCCATTGTATCTGGAAAATTCTGATGCACGCTTGCGTTTGCATTTCGATTGTAAGCGTTGTGGAATGGATATTTTTTGGGAGTAAAATTTTACTTTAAAACAACATCGCTTACGATGGGGAAGTGGTCCGACGGATATACACCGTTTTCATTGTAATTTGAAACTTCGTAGTTCAAAGCTTGCGATGTTTTTGAAAGCCAAATGTAGTCGATACGCACAAATTTGTTTTCAGCTCTTTTGTTATAACCTTTGAATGCGTGAAAAGTATGAGGCATATCGATAGGCTTTGCCTTTGAGATTGTGCGAGCATCAACAAATTCATTTTGCGATTTTATATAGTTGATTGCTTGTGAATTTTCATATGCATTGAAATCCCCAACAATGACAAAAGGTTTTTTGTTTGCGATTTTTTCAACAAGGCTTACAAGGATTTTTGCTTGCTGACATCGTGCCTTTTCGCCTCGGTGGTCGAAGTGTGTTGAAAACATAAAAAAATCGCGTCCGGTTTTGTTGTCGATAAAGTGTCCATATGTCAACGTGCGTGGTTCTGACGCATCGAGAATTTTCGACATCTTTTCAGGGGTAGAAGAAAGCCAAAGAGTTTCGTTTTTCAAAAGTTTAAAACGCGACTTTTTATAAACAATCAAATTAATTACACGTCCGTCTTTTTTGCCAAGCGAGCTTTCGCCAAAATAAGCATATTCGTTTAAAAGCTCGTTAAATGCAGGGAATTGTTTGATAGCTGATTCTTGCGTGCCAACGATATCGATGTCGCGTTGCTTTA
>JAFVQA010000064.1 GCA_017505015.1 Clostridia bacterium | reverse complement strand
TGTTGCAACTGAAGGCACTTCAACTTTTTCGAGATTTGCAACCGATGCATCGATAGCATCAAAGTTCATCTGAACAACTTTAGGTCCCTTCTTGCCGTATGTTTTTTCGGCAGCTGCCTTAATTTTTGCAATAGCTTCGTCCTTTGGAAGAACGCCTGAAATTGCAAAGTAGCAAGTTTGCATGATAGTGTTAATTCTACCACCCATACCAACTGCCTTAGCAACTTTGTAAGCATCGATTACATAGAACTGCAACTGTTTGTCTATAATTGTTTGTTGAACGTCTTTGTTCAAGCGATTCCAAACAGTTTTTGCATCGTAAATAGAGTTAAGCAAGAACACTGCGCCTTTGTCTGCACATGCGAGAACGTCGTACTTTTCCATGAACGAGAACTGATGGCATCCAACAAATTGTGCATTGTTTACCAAGTATGGAGCTTTAATTGGATTAGGACCAAAACGCAAGTGCGATACTGTTATACCACCACTTTTCTTTGAATCGTAAACAAAGTATGCTTGTGCATAGTTTGGTGTTTCGTTGCCGATAATTTTAATTGTGTTTTTGTTAGCACCAACTGTACCGTCGGAACCCAAACCAAAGAACACTGCGCTCAAAACTGATTCATCAACAAGCTTGAACGATTCATCAACTGGCAACGATGTATTTGAAACGTCATCAACAATACCAACTGTGAAGTGATTTTTTGGAGCTTCCAACGCAAGATTATCGTAGATAGCCTTAACCTGTGCTGGTGTGAAATCTTTTGAACCAAGAGCATAACGACCACCAATTACGATTGGATCGAAACTGCGTGGCAATACACCATTGTTACGACATTCTGCAATAGATGCTGCAACTTCTTCGTAAAGAGGTTCGCCCATTGCACCAAGTTCTTTTGTTCTGTCGAGAACTGCAATTTTCTTAGCTGTTTGTGGAATTGCCTTAACAAACATTTCTGCACTGAACGGACGATACATTCTGATTTTCAAAACGCCGACCTTCTTACCAGAAGCATTCAAAACTTTTGCAACTTCTTCAGCTGTTTCAGCACCACTTCCCATAATTACGATTACTTCTTCAGCATCTGCTGCTCCAAAGTATTCGTATGGCTTGTAAGTTCTGCCCGTGAGCTTGCCGAGCTTTTCCATTTGCTCTGCTACAATTTCAGCACACTTTGCATAGTAAGGATTGCGTGCTTCCCAAGATTGGAAATATACGTCAGGATTTTGTGCTGTGCCACGAATGAAAGGTTTTTCTGGCTTGAGCGAACGTTCGCGGAATTCCAAAATCTTTTCGTATGGAAGCATTTCTTTTACGATATCATCACTGATAACATCGTATGTGTTGATTTCGTGCGATGTTCTAAAGCCATCAAAGAAATGCAAGAAAGGAACTCTTGAAAGCAATGTCGATGCGTGCGAAATCAAAGCCATATCATGAGCTTCTTGCGCACTGTTTGAACACAACATTGCAAACCCTGTTTGACGACATGCCATAACGTCAGCGTGGTCGCCAAAAATCGACAACCCATGACTTGCCAACGCACGAGCACTAACGTGCATTACAAAGCTTGTAAGCTCGCCAGCAATTTTATACATATTTGGAATC
>JAFVQA010000012.1 GCA_017505015.1 Clostridia bacterium | reverse complement strand
GTCCAAACACAGGCATTAAAGAATTGAGAGAAAAGGTTGCTTTGTTTGAAAAACAAAAAAATAACCTCAATTATACACCAGACGAAGTAATGATTACAAACGGATCTACCGAAGCACTTTGTTGTGCACTCTTTACTATGTTGCAACCTGGTGACGAAGTAATCATTCCTACCCCTGCTTTTTTGCTTTATGAAATGATAATAACCTATGCCGGTGCAAAAGCAGTGTTTATGGATATGTCTGACAACGATTTTCAAATTTCAAAAGAAATGCTTGATGAGTTCGTTACAGACAAAACAAAGGCAATCATACTCACTTCGCCAAACAACCCATCTGGCACAATTTTTAATGCTGACACTTTGCAAAACGTTTATGACAAAGTTAAAGGCAAAGACATTTTCGTTATTTGTGACGAATGTTACAACCAACTTGTTTATACACCAACTCAGCCAAAAAGTTTTTGCCATTTTGAAGACCTTAAAGACCAGATAATCGTTTGCCAAAGTTTTTCTAAACCATATTCTATGACAGGCTGGCGCCTTGGCTATATGCTTGCACCAACTTATATTATAGAACACGCACAAAAAGCACACCAGTTTATGACTGTTTCTGCCGTAACTTTCATTCAATATGCAGGTATGGAAGCACTTGACTTTGACGTGAGTGAATTTACAGAAATTTATCGCAAACGCCGTGACTATGCATATGACAGACTTGTTAAAATGGGCATGGACGTAATCAAGCCAGACGGAACGTTTTATATATTCCCTTCTATCAAAAAATATGGCATGAGTTCTATGGAATTTTGCACAAGACTTTTAGACGAACAAAAAACGGTAATTATACCGGGCATTGCATTTGGTGCAGAAGGCAACGTTCGTTTGAGTTTTGCAGTTGACGACAACACGCTTGAAAAAGCCCTTGACAGACTTGAAATTTTTGTTAAAGGACTTGAAAACAAATAATAAAACAAACCCAAATGACCACTCGAAAAGAGTGGTCATTTTTTGATTAAGCAAAAATTTTTGACTTTTTTAAAAAATTTTAAGTATCATTTTTTTGGAAATTTGTGATAAAATTTTAATGTAGCAAGGCTACCACGAGAGTGATTTTTAGCTAATGAAAACGGCAATTTTCACGTCAATGAATATTTTCGCTCAAACACCTCTCTGTTATTTAAGGTTGCACATTTTTGCCGGAATATGCCTGACCAGAAGGAGGTGTTAAAATGAAACGAATTAAGTCTGCATGTATTTTTCAAACACTGATTTTTGCACAAAAACCAGAATTGGAATTGAGCAAACAAGATGCCTTGAAAATTAACCACGAAGAAATTGAACGATATAAAAGCACAATGGATCGTGCAAAAACAAGATATCAAATTGTTAGCATTGACGACCAGGACGACGGCTCTGTAATTGTTCATGTAAAAAAGCATTATAGCGACAAAACTGACGTAAGCGAATATTTTGATTAAACAAAAGCCGTTTGACAAAATCAAACGGCTTTACCCTTTTTGCAAGGAGAAAAATTATGACCAATATTGAATATATTAAAGACAAAATTTTTAATTTATATAAAACAAACCCAAAAGTCCATTTAAACATTTGTATGACAAACCCCAAAGTCAATATCAAAAACGACATTGCCATAATACGAGGTGCATACAAAAACATTTTTCAGATTGAAGAAACAAGCAGTGGTTTTGCAAAAACCCACACTTTTCAATACAAGGATGTTTTGACAAAGCGAATTGAAATTGTCGAACTTGATCTAAAATAATTTAAGGCTACTCTGTTTTGAGTAGCTTTTTTATTGCAGTTTTTAAATGAATAATAGTGCGTTGTTTTTTATGATAAAAATTTATTTATGTATATAAACTATATTAGTTCATTGCAATAAACTATTTTGTTTTTGATTAAAAATCTGGCAGAAAATGTGGTATTTTTATGAATAAAACAGCACTTTTTTGCTACAATATATAGAAATT
>JAFVQA010000063.1 GCA_017505015.1 Clostridia bacterium | reverse complement strand
GTTTGCAAGCAATGCACCTATTGCCGCTGCATAGTCAAGACCAACTTTGTCAAAACCCGGTATGCCAACTGACATGCCGTTTTTGTATATGTTTGGATTTACAACAACCTTTACCTGTTTAACATTGCCACCAACTGCCTTTGTGCTGTCTGCCACGGCAAGTGACACACAAACAGGTTCGGTGCAACCAAGTGCAGGCTGAACGTCTTGTTTAAAAATATCGAACATTTCTTGTTTTGTAAGCATATTGTCCTCCGGTAGATAAAAGCCCCGATTTACAACGAGGCTTTTTATGTTAGATATTAAAATGGAATATAATTGCCGTCCTGCACAGAATATACTCCGTCAACAGGAATGTTTTTGTCTGCCAAAATTTTTTCTACGTTTGATTTTTCTTGTGCATCAACGCAAAGCATAAGCCCACAACCCGCACGGATAACGGTAGGTATTGGTCTTACTTTTGCTTTTATTTTTGCAGACAACACGTTTTGTTCTGCCGCAATAACGGCGTGTGTGCTTGGAAAAGTAAATACGATCTCCATAAATTCTCCGTTAAATGTTGATAACTTTTGCCGCACTTGACATTGCATCTACAATATCATACATATTGCAGATTTCGCCAACTGCAACCTGATCTTTAACTTTAAAATAGTCTGCGCAAGTGCCACAAACTCTAACGATTGTGCCACGTTCTACCATAGACTGAATGTCTGCAAGAGTGTTGGCATCTTTCAAAGTGAGTTTTACGCCAGAGTTGAAAAATACTACTGCTTTTGGAGCAACTTCGAGCTGAGAAATTGAATAGATAAAACCTTTGATAAGGATCTGACCCAATTCGTCACTGCCATGACCCATTTTGTTTTGGCTGATTGCCACAACAAGACCATCGCCAGATGGCACTGCAACAGGTGCTTGTGCAGGTGCAGAATCTTGTGCTCTTCCTTCGCCTACTGTAATGATAACTTCGTATTGTCTGTCGGCAAGTTTTGTGACATCACAACCAAAGCCTTTGCTTGCAGAAAATTTTGACAAATTGTCACAAGCGATCTGGTTGTCTACCAAAACTTTAACCACGCCACCCTCTGCAGGGAATTGTGCAATAACTTTTTTTGCTTCGATAACAGGTCTTGGGCATACCCAACCCATTGCATCAATAACTACCATATCATTTTCCTCCGGTAAGTGCTATTTGTTTTACAGCCTGTATGGCAAGGCTGATTTGCTGTTCGTCGTTAAAGTGAGAAAAGGAAAATCTCACGGCACCAGTTTTTTGTGTGCCAAGCGTTTTGTGCATAAGTGGTGCACAGTGTGCTCCTGCCCTTACGCCGATTTGATATTTTTCTGCAAGAATTGCAGCTACGTCTGAACTGTTGATACCTTCGATGTTAAGTGTAACCACAGGTGTGCGAAGCGGTGCGTCAAGGTCACCGTATAAAATAACGTTTGGAATATCTTTTATGCCGTTTGCAAACTGTCTTGCAAGTTTGTCTGCCTTTGCAAAGGCTTGTCCGTCAAGTTGGTTTATATAATTTATGCCTGCAAGCAAACCTGCAATGCCGTGTGCATTTTGAGTGCCTGCCTCGAGAGCATCTGGCATTACCGTTGGATGTGTTTGCGAAAAAGATTCGCTCCCACTGCCACCAACCAAAATTTGTTTTGGAATATATCCATTGCCAAGCACTATGCCACCAGTCCCCTGAGGACCATAAAGTGATTTGTGACCAGAAAAACAAATGGCGCTTGCACCAGTTTGTTTCATGCTGATTGGAATTAAACCTGCCGTCTGTGCAGCATCTATAATAAGTTTAACACCTTTGTTTTTGCAAATTTTGCCAATGGCGTTTATATCAACAACGTTGCCGGTAAGGTTTGATGCATGTGATATAACCACTGCCTCTGTATTGTCTGTAATGCTTCGTTCAAACCACTCGAGATTCAACACGCCCTTTTTGTCAAGCGGAACGACACTGAAGTCACCCCTTTTATATAAAGGGCGAAGCACGCTGTTGTGGCTTGATGCAGTTGTTACAACGTGCCCACTTATGCCACCAATTGCAATATTGAGTGCATGTGTTGCATTTTGTGTAAAGGCAACGTTCATAGGGTTGTCGCAATCGAAAAGATCTGCAACCGCCATGCGTGCCATCATAAGGCAACGAAGACCGTCAAGCGCCTGGTCATAAGACCCACGCGATGGGTTTGCATAGTTTTGCATTGCATATACAACCGCATCGATAACCTGCTGTGGTTTTGGCAAGGTTGTTGCAGCATTATCCATATATATCATAAAAATTTCACCTATATTGCTTATAATAAAACCATAAAAATACAATGTCAAGTGAATAAAAAATATTAGACACTTTTTGAAATAATGTACGATTATTTGACAAAACAACTTTTTGATTATTAACAATATTGCAATTTGTCTTTTTTTGTGATAGACTCAAAAGGTCAAAAAAATTTGGGAGCAACGTATGGAAAAACGTGAATTATTGAGAAACATTCCTCGTGTTGACGAGATAATTGACCTCACATTTAAAACTTATAACGAAAATGAAGAAATCCGTTCATGCGTGGGTATTCTTTCGCTTGAAAACATTCGCACGCACGTTCGTGACGTTATTGACACACTTCGTCAGGACATACTTGCAGACAAAGTGACTGCTTTGCCTGAAAAGAAAGATATTGTCGACAAAATTCTGCAAAAAATAATGAGAGTGTTTACACCAAGTTTGCGCAACGTTATTAACGCAACTGGTATCGTTTTGCACACAAACCTTGGCAGGTCACCATTGCCACAGGCTGTTGCAGACGTTGTAAGCAAAATTGCAACGGGCTACTCTACTTTGGAATATTCTGTTGCAGACGGTGGCAGAGGCAGTCGACACGACCACGTTGAATCACTTATTTGCAAGATAACCGGTGCCGAAGCTGCTTTGGCAGTAAACAACAACGCAGCTGCAGTTATGCTCATGCTTGCTGCCCTTTGCAAAGACAAAGAAGTTGTGGTTTCACGCGGTGAATTGGTTGAAATTGGTGGCAGTTTTAGGGTGCCTGAAATTATGTCTATGAGTGGCGCAACTCTTAAAGAAGTTGGCACTACAAACAAAACTAAACCAAGCGACTATCTCAATGCTGTAAACGAAAACACAGCCGCTTTGCTTAAAGTGCACACAAGCAACTTTAAAATAATTGGTTTTAGCGAAAGTGTAGAAATTGACAAACTTGTAGAACTTGGCAAAAAAGCAAATTTGCCTGTATTTTATGACCTTGGCAGTGGTTTGCTCGTTCGCCCTGAAAAAGTAAACATTGCAGACGATATGTGTGTGCAGGATTGCATTAAAGCAGGTGCTGACCTTGTTTGTTTTAGTGGCGACAAACTCTTGGGTGGTCCACAGGCAGGTATTATTGCAGGTAAAAAGAAGTTTATTGAAGCAATTAAAAAACACCAGTTTGCTCGTGTTGTGCGCATTGACAAACTCACCATTGCTGCTTTGGAAGCAACACTCAAACTTTATCTCAACGAAAACGATGCAATACAAAATATCCCTGTTTTGAAAAACCTTGCTGCAGACAAAACAACACTAAAAAACGATGCTAAAAAATTGCACGATTTGCTTGCTGGCAAAAAAGGCTTTAACGCAAGTGTTAAACTTGCCGAAACACAGGTTGGCGGTGGTTCTGCCCCTGGTCAGTTGTTGCCTACATACGTAGTGGCAATCGAGCCAACTGCAATGTCTGCAAGTGAGCTTGAACAAAAATTGCGTTTGTATGCAACCCCTATCATCACCCGCGTGCACGAAAACAGAGTTCTTATTGACACTCGCACACTTGTTGACGACAGCCAATATCAGACTATAGCACAGGCGTTTGATGAAATTTTTTAATATACAAAAACAAATAAAACGTTTTTTTAATTGACATAAATGACAAAACTGCAAACTTTTGCATTGACTGTTTGCAGTTTTGTTGTTATAATTAAGTTATGAATATGGGGTTGGATGAGTTGCTGGTGTACTCTCTGTTTTACAGATGGGAAGTTAGGAGCTGCCTGGGAAGGTTCGATTCCTTCACGATCCCGCCACTGAGGACTGCAAAATTGCAGTCCTTTTTTTGTTGTTTTTTCGCTCGTATTTTTGTTATACAAAAGTGATTATTTTGTAAACATATTTGACACTATAAAAGAAATTTACTAATAAAAATACATTTTATTTGACACTTTGACTCATTTTGTCAAATTTAAAAATTTGTTTGATATTGCAAAACAAACTTACTTATTATATAATATTATGGTAAGATTCAGAACGTTACTGGTTTCGCTTGTTTGCGCTCCTAACTCCAGATAACGTTTCTTTTTTAAGGGCCTTTCAAAAGCAAGCTCCTAATTTTGCATGGCTTGAGTCTTGTGTGTAATCTGCAAACTCTCTCCTGAGTAGATGCTCCTTACACACCTACATTATAACTTTTTACTAAATTTTCATTAAGGAGAGAAAAAATGAAATCTTTTATCAAAAACAATTGGGCATACATTTTGTCAGGTGTGGCAATTGGTCTTGTTGCCTTTGCTCTCACTCTTTTAGGAAACCCTGCTAACATGGGTTTTTGTATTGCTTGCTTCCTTCGTGACATTTCTGGTTCACTTGGTTTTCATGGTGCTAAAGTAGTTCAATACGTTCGCCCTGAAATCATTGGTATCGTTATGGGTGCGTTTGCAATTTCTTTGCTCAAACGCGACTTTAAACCTACTGCAGGTTCAGCCCCTGCACTCAGATTTGTTCTTGGTGCTATGGTTATGATTGGTGCTTTGGCATTTTTGGGTTGCCCACTTCGCATGGTTTTGCGTATTGGTGGCGGTGACCTTAATGCTATCATTGCATTGCTCGGCTTTATAGCTGGTATTGGTGTTGGTGTAATCTTCCTTAACAATGGTTTTTCATTGGGTCGTTCATATGACCAACCTAAAGCTGAAGGCGTTGTTGCCCCTGTCATTTCACTTGTACTTTTATTTGTAGTCATTTTCTTCCCTGCTTTGCTTCTCTTTAGCGAATCAGGCCCTGGCTCAATGCATGCTCCAATTTGGGCAGCTCTTGTTGCTGGTCTTATCGTTGGTATCATTGGTCAACGCACACGCGTTTGCTTTGCAGGCGGTATTCGTGATGCAATGATGTTTAAACAATTCCACATGGTATGGTGCTTGCTTTCTATCATCATTACTACTCTCGTGGCAAACCTTATTAAAGCTAATATCACTGGCACTCCAATGAGCTTTAGCTTTGACGGTCAACCTGTTGCTCACAGTGATCATATCTGGAGCGTAGTAGGCTTGTTTATCGTTGGTCTTGCTTCTGTATTCCTTGGTGGTTGCCCATTCCGTCAACTCGTTTTGGCTGGTAGTGGTTCTGGCGACTCTATGGTTACTGTTCTTGGTATGATCGTTGGTGCTGCACTTTCTCACAACCTTGGTCTTGCTGGTGCTGCTGCAAATGCAACTTCAGCTGGTGGCGTTTCTGACACAGGTTCAATCGTACTTATCGTATGCGTTGTATTCTTGTTTATCGTTGGTATCTGCTGCCGCAGAAAAGCATAACAAGGAGGTTTTGTTTTTATGATTAAACTTGATGCTAGAAATCTTTCTTGCCCAGAACCATTGTTGATGCTTAAAAATGCAATCAAAAAAAATAAACAAGGCGAAGACATTTGTCTTTTGCTCAGCAGTCAAAACGCTTTGGAAAACTGCAAGCGTTTTGCAGAAAAAGCTGGTTATACAGTTTCTGTAGCAGAAGCTGAATATGGATATCAGCTTGTTATGAAAATATAAAATTTTATGAAAAATTACGTTGCAACTTTTTATACGCACTTTGGTGCTTTGAAATTTAATAAAGACTGCAAAAAATTGTCTGTCAAGTCAAAGCAGATGCCTGTGCCAAGAGTTTTGAGCTCTTCTTGTGGCACTTGCGTCAGCTTTGAAACTGACGACGTGACAACACTTCTTAAACAGGTTGACCTTGAAGATATGGAAGGTTGCTATCTTGCCCTTGGCAAAGACGATTATAGTGAAATTAAATTTTAATTAGCCAAAGTCACAGGAGAAAATATGGACCTCAATAAAATTATGAAATTGCCTGCTTGTGGTGGTTGTGTTGCCAAATTGCCACCTGGCATGCTTAAAGACGTTGTATCACAGATACCAAAGTTTAACGACCCAAACCTTTTGGTTGGTTTTGACACTTCTGACGACGGTGCTGTATACAAACTCAGCGATGACATCGCAATTATCCAGACACTCGACTTTTTTACACCAATGGTTGACGACCCTTATGTGTTTGGCAAAATAGCAGCCACAAACGCTCTCAGCGACGTGTGGGCTATGGGTGGACAAGTTTCGGTAGCACTCAACATTGTTTGCTTTCCAGAAGAAGACGACCCTGCCATTTTGGCATCTATCCTTCGCGGTGGTGCAGAAAAAGTCATGGAGGCAGGCGGCGTTTTGTGTGGTGGCCACTCTATTAACGACAAAGAATGCAAATATGGTCTTTCTGTAACAGGTGTGGTTCACCCTGACAAATATTTGCGCAACAACACTTGCAAAAAAGGCGACATCATTATTTTGACAAAACCTTTGGGTGTTGGCATGGTTACTGCTTCTTATCGTTTTGGCGAGGTTGCCGAAAGCGACTATCAAATGGCACTCAAGAGCATGCAAACGCTCAACAAATATTCTTTTGACATTGTGCGCAAATATAAGTTGCACGCCGGAACTGACGTAACTGGCTTTGGCTTTTTGGGTCACCTTAACGAAATGACAGACGACGCATATACTATCGCCGTTAACAGTGACGCAGTAAAATATATTCCTGGTGCTTATCGCCTTGCAGAAGAATTTTTGACAACAGGCGGTGCTCAAAAGAACAGAAACTTTTTGGGTGACAAAATTCGTTTTGAATCAGGCGTTTCTCGTCCTATGCAAGAAATTTTGCTTGACCCACAAACTTCTGGCGGAATGCTTTACAGCGTTGCACCTGAAGACGTTAATGCCGTTATGAAAGAACTCAACGACCTTGAAATGCCTTCATGCGTTGTTGGTGAAGTTCAGGACAGACAAGATAAAAACATTATTATTTATTGATGACAAAAGCACGGTTTTCGCCGTGCTTTTTTGTTGCCGTTTTATAAAAAGTAAAACTTCTTGTCCTATTTATTTAAATTATTTTCGTTTTTTATAATATTTTTTTAAAAATAGGTGTTTTTGCATAAAAATATTTAATACGCATATTGAAATTTATTAAAAAATTTTATATAATATACAAAAATTAGACTATAATGCCTAATTTGTTAAAAATGTAAAAAATAAAGAAACGAGGTATTTCTTATGGCTAATATTAATTTGGAAAAATATGGTATTTCTGGCAGCACAGAAATCATCCGCAACCCTTCGTATGAACTTTTGTTTGAAGAAGAAACAAAAGCTGGTCTTGACGGCTATGAAGTGGGCAAAGTTACTGAACTTGGTGCAGTAAACGTTATGACTGGTATTTATACTGGTCGTTCACCTAAAGACAAATATATCGTTATGGATGCCAACTCTAAAGACACAGTTTGGTGGACAACTGACGAATATAAAAACGACAACAAACCAATGTCTGAAGAAGTTTGGAAACAAGTTAAAGACATTGCCATCAACGAACTTTCTAACAAAAGATTGTTTGTTGTAGACGCTTTTTGCGGTGCAAACAAAGACTCTCGCCTTGCAGTAAGATTTATTGTTGAAGTTGCTTGGCAAGCTCACTTTGTAACTAACATGTTTATTCAACCAACAGCAGAAGAACTTGAAAACTTTGAACCTGACTTTGTTGTTTATAATGCTTCTAAAGCTAAAGCAACAAACTATAAAGAACTTGGCCTCAACTCTGAAACTGTTGCAGCATTTAACATTTCAAGCAAAGAACAAGTTATTCTCAACACTTGGTATGGCGGTGAAATGAAGAAAGGTTTGTTCTCTATGATGAACTACTTCCTTCCACTTAAAGGCATCGCTTCAATGCACTGCTCTGCAAATACAGACATGAATGGTGAAAACACTGCTATCTTCTTTGGTCTTTCTGGCACAGGCAAAACAACTTTGTCAACAGACCCAAAACGTTTGCTCATTGGTGACGACGAACACGGTTGGGATGACAACGGCGTGTTTAACTTTGAGGGTGGCTGCTACGCAAAAGTTATCAACCTTGACAAAGATTCTGAACCAGACATCTTTAACGCAATCAAACGCAATGCCCTTTTGGAAAACGTTACAGTAGCAGAAGACGGCAAAATTGACTTTAAAGACAGCAGCGTAACAGAAAACACACGTGTTTCTTACCCTATCACTCACATCAACAATATCGTAAGACCGGTTTCTGCAGCACCTGCAGCTAAAAACGTTATTTTCCTTTCTGCAGATGCATTTGGCGTTTTGCCACCAGTTTCTGTTTTGACACCAGAACAAACAAAATATTACTTCTTGTCTGGCTTTACTGCAAAACTTGCTGGTACAGAACGTGGCATTACAGAACCAACCCCAACATTCTCTGCTTGTTTTGGCCAGGCGTTCCTTGAACTCCACCCAACAAAATATGCAGAAGAACTTGTTAAAAAGATGGAAGCAAGCGGTGCAAAAGCATACCTTGTTAACACAGGTTGGAACGGCACTGGCAAACGTATTTCAATTAAAGACACTCGTGGCATTATCGATGCAATTTTGAGTGGCGAAATTGAAAAAGCAGACACTAAACAAATCCCTTACTTCAACCTTGCTGTTCCTACACAACTTGCAGGTGTTGACACAGGCATTCTCGACCCACGTGATACTTATGCAGATGCAAGTCAATGGGAAGAAAAAGCAAAAGACCTTGCTGGCAGATTTATTAAAAACTTTGCTAAATACGAAGGCAACGATGCTGGTAAAGCACTTGTTCCTGCAGGTCCACAACTTTAATAACAAAACAACAAAAACCTCTGACACACGTCAGAGGTTTTTTTTAACACTGATTTGGCAAATGCTTTTTACATACAAAAACAACAATATTTTATTTCAACGTTTTTTATTTCTATACATATAAAAAATGAAAATAATTTTTTTAAAAAGCAAAATATTCGTTGACAACCAAAGTCTTTTTTGCTATCATATTTAGGCATCTATGGAGATTTACCCAAGAGGTCGAAGGGGCTCCCCTGCTAAGGGAGTAGTCCGGGAAACTGGAGCGAGGGTTCAAATCCCTCAATCTCCGCCACGAAAGAATCAGTTGAACGATATTCACTGATTCTTTTTTTTATTCATTGATTTATGTATAAAATTTAAAAAATCAAGGCTCACGTAGTAACAGAAACCTACATGAGCCTTTTTATTCCAAAAAATTTTCAAACACTTTTAGTAAACAACAAAATGAATTTTTTCATTATTTTATT
>JAFVQA010000062.1 GCA_017505015.1 Clostridia bacterium | reverse complement strand
TATACAATCTTGTAATCTCTTCGTTATATTTTTGCTGATCCGGATAATTTTTCATAGAGAGCTTTCTTTCAAACTCTAAAATAGCCTCTTTCTCATGTTTAGAAACACCTTTTGGAACTTCTATTGAAACCTTAACATAAAGATCGCCAGTCGCCCCACGTCTGCTCTTTATACCCATTCCACGCAACCTGAAAACTTCGTTGTTTTTTGTACCCTCTGGAATTTTGTGAATGTATTTACCATCGAGAGTTGGCACTTCAATTTCACCACCACGAACGGCAAGCGAATATGATACAGGCACTTCTACAAACAAGTCAAGATTTTCTCTGCTCAAAATATTGCTTGGCTCAACCGCAACAACAATAAGAACGTTGCCATTAATTCCATTTGCAAATTTTGATGCATTACCTTCGTTACGCAAAGTCAAGACCTGACCGTTTTCAACACCGGCAGGAATAGTAACCGTAATAACTTTCTTTTTATTTTCAAGACCAGAACCTTTACATTCTTTACATTTTTCTGTAACAATGCGACCAGTTCCACCACAACTATTACATTGACCAACGCTTACAGATTGCCCAAAAATAGTATTTTTCACATATTGAACTCTACCAGTTCCATGGCATTTATCACAGACTTTGCTTGATTTTTCGTCTTTAGCACCAGTTCCTTTACACTTGTGACATTTTTCCATGCGGCTGAACGAAATTTCTTTTGTACATCCTTTGCATGCTTCTAAAAAGGTGAGATTAAGTCTGTAAGTTATATCACTTCCCGCCTGAGCAACGTTTTCTCTGCGATTTCCGCCACCCATAAAGTCAGAGAACATATCAAAAATGTCCCCAAAACCACTAAATCCACTACCGCCACCAAATGGATTAAAACCGCCAAAATTGCCGTCAAAATCCATTTCGCCACGGTCATAACGAGCACGCTTGTCTTTATCTGACAAAATTTCATATGCTTCGTTGCATTCTTTAAATTTTTCTGCCGCTTCCGGATTGTTTGGATTAAGGTCAGGATGATATTTTTTTGCCATATTGCGATAAGCTGATTTTATATCGCTATCGCTGGCATTTTTGTCAACACCTAATATTTTATAATAATCCTTTGAAGGCATATTACTCCTTAGTTAGCGTCTTTTACGTCAAAATCGATGTCATCTGGATTTCCTGCACCAGCCTGACCTGCATCACCTGCTTGTTGTTGAGCAGATGCATACAATTTTTGGAAAATACCGCTTGAAACTTTTGCAAGATCATCTGTTGTCTTTTTGATTTCTTCGATATCTCCTTTTGCGAGGATATCTTTTGCTTTTCCAACTTCTGCTTCCAAAGTAGCTTTGTCATTTGCATCAACTTTGTCACCGTTTTCGCTAAGGAAGTTTTCAATTGTAAAGATCATTTGATCAAGACCATTTTTAGCATCTACTTCTGCTTTACGTTTTTTATCTTCTTCTGCATACAATTCTGCATCTTTAATCGCTTTTTCAATATCTGCATCAGAAAGATTTGTGCTTGAAGTAATTGTTACAGATTGTTCTTGTTTTGTGCCAAGATCTGTTGCGGTTACGTGAACGATACCGTTTGCGTCGATATCAAATTTAACTTCGATTTGTGGAATACCACGTCTTGCTGGTGGAATTCCTGCAAGGCTGAAGCTACCAAGAGTTTTGTTATCTCTAGCCATTTCTCTTTCGCCTTGAAGAACGTGAATATCTACTGAAGTCTGGTTGTCTGCTGCAGTTGAGAATACTTGTGATTTGCTTGTAGGAATTGTTGTGTTTCTTTCGATAAGTTTTGTGAAAACACCACCCAAAGTTTCGATACCAAGTGACAATGGTGTTACGTCGAGCAACAACACGTTTTTAACTTCGCCACCCAATACACCACCTTGAATTGCAGCACCAATTGCTACACATTCATCCGGATTAATTCCTTTATATGGTTCTTTGCCAATAAGGTTTTTAACAGCTTCGTTAACAGCAGGAATACGAGTTGAACCACCAACCATAATTACTCTGTGAATGTCGTTTACAGTGAGACCAGCGTCATCCATTGCTTTTTGTGTTGGAATAAGTGTTGCTTTAACCAAAGATTCTGTCAAGGCATCAAATTTTTGACGAGTAAGGTCTACGTCCAAGTGTTTTGGACCTGTTGCATCAGCTGTGATAAATGGCAAGTTGATGTTTGTTTTCATTGTGCTTGAAAGCTCAATTTTAGCTTTTTCTGCAGCTTCTTTAAGTCTTTGCATTGCCATTTTGTCTTTAGACAAGTCAATGCCGTTAGATCTTTTAAATTCTGCCACAAGATATTCAATGATTTTATCATCAAAATCGTCACCACCAAGTCTAGTATTGCCGTTTGTTGACAAAACTTCAAATACACCGTCGCCAATTTCCAAAATTGAAACATCGAACGTGCCACCACCAAGGTCAAAAATCAAAACTTTTTGGTTTTTGTTTTCACCTTTGTCAAGGCCATAAGCCAAAGCAGCCGCAGTTGGTTCGTTGATAATACGCAAAACTTCAAGACCTGCAATTTTGCCAGCATCTTTTGTTGCTTGTCTTTGTGAATCAGAGAAATATGCAGGAACAGTAATAACTGCTTGTGTTACTTTTTCACCGATATAAGCTTCTGCATCAGCTTTGAGTTTTGCCAATACCATAGAAGAAATTTCTTGTGGTGAATATTGTTTACCATCAATGCCTACAGTATAATTTGTACCCATTTCTCTTTTGATAGACATAATTGTTCTGTCGCTGTTTACAACGGCTTGTCTTTTTGCTACCTGACCAACAAGTCTTTCGCCTTCTTTAGTAAACGCTACGATAGAAGGAGTTGTTCTATTGCCTTCCGCATTTGCAATAACTGTAGGCTCGCCACCTTCAAGAACAGCTACGCATGAGTTTGTTGTACCCAAGTCTATACCAATAATTTTTCCCATAATATTTATACCTCCTAACAACCAACTTTAACTTGTGAATATCTCACAATCTTGTCGTTGAATTTATATCCTTTTGAAAGAACGTCGATAACTTTACCAACGTTTTCTTCGCCCGCTTCTTCTTTCATGATTGCATAAGAAAGATTTGGGTCGAAGTCATTGCCCAATACTTCAACTTCTTCAAGGCCAACTTCTGAAAGAATTTTTTCCATCTGGCGAGATACCATTTTGAATGAGTCGTATTCTTTTTGACCTTTAAGACTTTCTTCTGCTCTTGCAAAAGTGTCAAGGATTGGCAAAACCTTTTCTACAACTTCTATCTTGCCTTCCTTTTTAGAATCTTCCTGATTATTTTGAGTTCTTCTTTTATAATTTTCAAAACCCCTTTTCAATATAGCAAGCTGATCAAGATATTCGTTGCCTTTTTCTATCTTTTTGTTGAGTTCTTCTTGTTGTTTCATCAAAGATTCGTTTTCTGCCACAAGCGCATCTACCAAAATCTTTTGACTGCGAAACAACTCTTTAAGGTCGTCAACCGACAAATTGTCAAGATTGATACCATTGTTTTCGCCTGCATGTTCGCAATGAGTGCAATCTTCTTTGCATTCTTGCGCATCACACATCCTTTCTTTGTTTTCTTGCATTATTCCTCCTCATTAAGCAACTTTTCTATAAGTTTGCCTATATGATCTAACACTGACACAACCTTCTTATAATCCATGCGAACAGGACCGATTACGCCAATATTTCCATAACTGTTTTTGTTTATGCCAATTTTTGCAGTAACCAACGAACAACCATCAGGAAGATTTTGTTCTTCTTCTCTACCTATTTTAATATTAAGTTCCATTCCATTGTCTTCTGCAAACATATCGGCAAGTTTTTGTTTTTGCTCGATAACCTGCAAAAACTGTTTTGCATTGTCTTTATCGCTATATTCAGGATAATCTAAAATTTGTGCCGCGCCCTGAGTAATAATTTCTTTTTTCTTTTTAGAAACTTCTCTCAAAACTTTGAGCACGTCTTCAAACAGACTTTGCAAAACCCTGAGTTCTTCATCAAGAATATCGTCGAGATTTATTCCCCTGAGTTCATCTATCTTTTTTGGAGTGAAAAGATGATTTAACCAACCATTTATTTTTTCAAGATCAACGTCTGAAAGGTTGTCTGGAATTTCTATAATATGGTCTTTAAACACGTTTTTGTCAGAAACAACCAAAACAAGCGCGTTACCCTGAGTAAGTCGCACAAGTTTTATGTTCTGAACAACTTCGCCAGTTGCCTTGTCTTCTACCGCAATAGAAGTAAGGTGAGTAACCTCTGACAAAACCTTTGTAACCTTTGACATAACGTCTTGCAATGAAGAAATTTTGTCGCCAAAATGACATTCTATAGCAGAAATTTCGTCTTGAGTCAACGGTGTTACCATAAGTTGGTCAACGTAAAATCTAAATGCTTTTTGGCTTGGAATACGCCCCGCTGAAGTATGTGGCTGAACAAGATATCCCATGCTTTCCAATGCAGACAATTCGTTTCGTATAGTTGCACTTGAATAATCAGGCAGATGTTCTTCCTGTATTTTTTTGCTGCTTACAGGCTCTGCTGTGACAATATAATCGTCAACCAAAGAATATAAAATCTTCTTTTTTCTGTCTGAAAGCGTCACTTTTTATCTCTCCTTTTTGACGAGTGTTAGCACTCTTTTGTTTTGAGTGCTAAACCTTGGATATAATTTAACACCAAACTTATCCTTTTGTCAAACAAAGACAATCAATATTTATAAAATATTGTGTGTTTTTAAAGGATAAATTCGGTGATAACAGAATTTAGTATATAAAATTTTTCTGGTTTGACCCTGAAATAATCACCATACCTTTCAACAAGGTTTTGTTTTTCAAGTCTCTCTATTATATTATGATATTTCTCAAAAAAGTCTATACCAAACAAAGTTTTAAAATTTTTAACGTCAAGCCCCTGACACAATCTCAATCCAAGCATAATATACTCAAACATTTTGTCTTGTTCTGTGAGTTATTGTGACCATGACACAACTGATTTTTTTTCATTTGCCTTTTGAATATACTTATCAAGAGTTTTTATGTTTGCAAACCTTTTGCCAAACATAAAGGACTGCGAATTAAGCCCAACACCAAGATATTCTTTATATTTCCAGCAATTTTCGTTATGTTGCGATTTAAAACCTTCTTTTGCAAAATTAGACACTTCGTATCTTTCAAAACCAACTTTTTTTACCTCTTGTGCAAAAGTGTCATATAAATCCACAGTAAAATCGTCATCTGGCAAAACTATTTTGCCTTGTTTTATCATTTTTGAAAGTGGTGTTCCCTTTTCTACAATGAGCGAATAGGCGCTTATGTGTATTACTTCAAGGTTGTTTAAATAATTTGCAGTGTCTTTAACAATTTGTTTTGTTTGACCTGGCAAACCCAAAATAAAGTCTGCATTGATGTTTTTAAAACCAGCTTGTTTAAATGTTTTTATAGTTTGTTCAAACTGATGTTTATTGTGCGCTCTGCCTAAAAATTGCAACGTTTTGTCATCGGCACTTTGCATACCAACACTCACACGATTAAAACCTATTTGAAAAAGTTCATTTCCTTTTTGTAAATCTACCGTTGCAGGATTTACCTCTATAGTCCACTCGGCATTTTTATCTATATAAAAATTTTGTTTTACCGTATCTGCAATTTTGCGTATAAGAAAAGTCGGCAGAACGCTTGGCGTTCCGCCGCCCATATATACAGTATCAAAAACTTTATTTTCGCACTTTTGTCTGTAAGACTTTATTTCATTGCAAAGCGCATTTACGTATTGCTCAAATTTATCTTCGCAACAAGCAAAGGAAACAAAATCGCAATAAATACACTTTGACAGACAAAAAGGAACGTGAATATACAATCCGTTATTTGTCATCGATTTTAAGTATAGACATAAACGCTTCGCTTGGAACTGAAACAGAACCAACCTGACGCATACGTTTTTTGCCCTCTTTTTGTTTTTCCAAAAGTTTTTTCTTACGAGTGATATCACCGCCATAACATTTTGCCAAAACGTCTTTGCGCATTGCCTTTACAGTTTCGCGAGCGATAACTTTATTGCCGATTGCAGCCTGAATAGGAATTTCAAACTGTTGGCGTGGAATTGCATCTTTGAGCTTTTCGGCAATGCCACGACCTCTTGCATATGCTTTTTCTTCGTGAACTATAATGCTCAAAGCATCGCAAAGTTCACCGTTAAGAAGCATGTCGAGTTTTACAAGTTTTGATGCACGATAACCTGTGATTTCGTAGTCGAAACTTGCATAACCTCTTGTGCGTGATTTGAGTGTATCAAAAAAGTCATAGATAATTTCGTTAAGTGGCATTTCATAATGCAATTTTACACGTTTTGGGTCAACGTAAATCATGTCCATAAATGTACCACGTTTTTCCTGACACAAATCCATAATTGCACCAACGTATTCTGGTGGTGTATAGACAAATGCATTAACTATTGGCTCTTCTATTCTGCTTACGTTTGACATTGGTGGCAATTTTGTAGGGTTGTCAATCTCTATCATTTCGCCGTTTGTCATATAAACGTTGTAAGAAACTGTTGGAGCAGTTGTTACAAGGTCAAGGTCAAACTCACGTTCGAGTCTTTCTTGAATAATTTCCATATGCAACAAGCCCAAAAAGCCACAGCGGAAACCAAAACCCAACGCAACGCTGACGTCAGGTTCATAAGTCAACGAAGCATCGTTAAGTTGCAATTTTTCTAAAGCATCTTTAAGATCGTTATATTTTGAACCGTCTGCAGGATAAATACCACAATAAACCATTGGCAAAATCTTTTTATAACCTGGCAATGGTTCTGCACATGGATTATCAACGTCTGTAATTGTATCGCCAACTTTTGTGTCCTGCACCGTTTTTATGCTTGCACAAATATAGCCAACATCACCAGCAGAAAGTTTTTCAACAGGACACAAAGAAGGAGCAAAAACACCAACTTCTGTAACGTCAAAAGTGTTTGTAGTCTGGAACATTTTAATTTTTGTGCCAACTTTAACTTCGCCGTCGACAATACGGGTCAAAATAATAACACCCTTATAATTGTCATAAGAGCAATCGAAAATAAGTGCCTTGAGCGGTGCTTTTTCGTCACCTTGTGGTGCAGGCACATTTTTTACTATGTCAACAAGAACATCTGTAATATTTTTGCCCTCTTTTGCAGAAATAAGGGGTGCATTGTCTGCAGGCAAACCAATAACGTCTTCAATTTCTTGCTTAATTTCATCTGGTCTTGCAGAAGGAAGGTCAATTTTGTTGATTACAGGCAAAATTTCAAGATTGTTTTCTAACGCAAGATAAACGTTTGCCAAAGTTTGAGCTTCGATACCTTGCGAAGCATCTACAACAAGAACGGCACCTTCGCACGCGGCAAGCGAACGAGAAACCTCGTAAGTAAAGTCTACGTGACCAGGAGTATCAATAAGGTTGAGAGTATAAACTTCTCCCTCGTGTTCAAACTGCATTCTTACAGGAGTGAGCTTGATTGTAATGCCACGTTCACGCTCAAGATCCATAGAGTCAAGAATTTGCGCCTCCATATCTCTTTTGGCAACCTGACCAGTCACTTCAATAAGTCTGTCTGCCAGGGTGCTTTTGCCGTGGTCAATATGTGCAATAATGCAAAAATTTCTTATGTTTTCTAACTTTTTAGCCATAAAATTTCCTCAGTGTAAATTTTAACTTATATTTTTAATTTTGACAATTAAATAATATATTTCTGCTATTTTATAACCTAATATTGCCCTTTTCTTTGCTAAATGTTATTATAAATCAAATATAAGAATATTTTAGGTAATATATGAAAAATCTTTTTGACAGCTGGATTGTAAAAACACCAATAGCTCATCGCGGACTTCACGACAAACATAGCCCTGAAAATTCGTTGTCTGCCTTTAAAAAAGCAATTGACAAAAACTATGCAATAGAAATTGACGTGCAAATGACAAAAGACGGAGTTATCGTTGTTTTTCACGATGATTTTTTAGACAGAATGACAAATGCAACTGGTGACCTAAGAGAAAAAACCTTTGACGAAATAAAAAATCTTTACTTAAAAAACAGCACTGAACGAATCCCAACATTCAGAGAATTTTTGTCTTTGGTTGACGGCAAAACCCCTGTTCTTATTGAAATTAAAGATCACAAAAATATTGGTATTTTAGAAGAAAAACTTACCAAGCAACTTTTACGTTATAATGGCGAATTTGCACTTCAATCTTTTAACCCATATATAACAAAATGGTTCAAGCAAAACACAAATTTTTGCGCAGGAATTTTATCATGCTTTTTTTGCGACGTAAAACTTGCATGGTATAAAAAACTGATGCTCAAAAATTTGTATTTGTTAAAAAACGTAAAGGCCGATTTTGTTTCATACGAAGCAAATGCAGGCTACACTTTTAACAAACTTAAAAAGCTGAAAAATAAAAAACCTATTTTGTTTTGGACAGTAAAAAGCATTGAAGATATGCAACGATACAATCAGGTTTGTGACAACGTTATTTTTGAAAACTTTTTGCCATAACCAAATTTAATAAAAACAAAAAAACAGCCTAAAACGGCTGTTTTTTATTAGATTTTATTTACTATGTTTAACATAATATATCAATTATTTGACATTTATATCAT
>JAFVQA010000011.1 GCA_017505015.1 Clostridia bacterium | reverse complement strand
GCTTGTCAGGACGCTTTAAACGGCTGGGATCCGACTTATGGTTGCATTTATTATTACAACCCAAAAACTGCAACAAACAAGTGGATTCGCAACAGACCAATTGTGACAACAATTGGCAAACACGTGTTTTGCAAGTGAGGTGACGTATGACAAAAGCTGCTAAAACGTGGATATTTTTTCTTGCATCTTTGCTGTTGTTGTGCGGTGGTATTATTTTTTGTCTGTTGAATATGAACAGCAAAATTAAAAACGAAAACGACCAGACAATGCAAAGGTCAAAGGCATATTGTATTCAGCTTGAAAATCTTTATGAAAAATCTGTGTTTGAACTTGCCGACAGCCTTAACAATATGCATGCAAATTTGTCAAAACTGCATGCCTGCAATGGTGTGGCAAATCAGCACAAACTTATAACTAAAATAGTCAGCGAGGCAGAGACTGCCGAGAGTGATATTGCTTGTTTGCCGATAGACAACGACTGCCTTAAAAAGACGGCAGAGTTTGCAAACAGAACAAGTGATTTTTGCCTTGCATTGCAACAAAAAATTGCAAAAGGCAAGAGTATTGGCGATAGTGACAGAAAAACGTTAAAATGGCTATCAGCCACTTCACAAACACTTGCCAAGCATATGGCAAGCATATGCCAGCAGGTTGGGAACGAATTTATGCTTTCTGACGGTGTTTTACAAAATGGCAAAATAGGTGGCATAGACAATGAGTTTAACGAAGTTGACAATGCTACTTTCGACTACCCTCAAATGATATATGACGGACCTTTTTCTGACAGCAAAAAGCACGAAGTAAAGGTCGATTTGCCTGTTGTTTCGCCATTAGTTGCAGAACAAAAAGTGAAAGAAAAACTTGACTTTTTGGGTGTGAAAAAGGTGGAATATAAAGGGGAAACAAAAAACAAACTTGACGTATATAATTTCGAAGTTGAGTTGAAAAACGGCACTAAATATTATTTGCAGTCAAGCAAAAATGGTGGTGTTATCTGTTGTATTTCATCAGCTGGTTGCAAGGGCAAGGCAGACTCAAAGACAACGGCAATGCAGTTGGCAAAACGGTTTGCAAACAAACTTGGCTATAACGTTGAGCCTGTTTGGGTGTCAAAACAAAACGACGGACCGACTTACGTAAACCTTGCTCCGGTGGTTGGCGGTGTTATTATATATCCGGATTTGATAAAAGTTTCAATAGATGACAATGGTGTGTGTGGTTTTGAGGGGCTTAATTACCTTGCAAACCACAAAACAAGGGTGTTTGACAAGATGTCAAGAAACGACCAGAAAGCGCGTCAAAAACTCGCACGGGGAATGAAAGTGAAAAACAGCAATTTAGCGCTTGTTCCAAAGGGTGAAAAAGAGGTTTTGTGCTTTGAGTTTGAGTGCGTTATGGATGACGAACAATATTTTGTTTATATCGATGCAAACACTCTTGACGAAGTGGATATTTTCAAGGTGATAAAAGGTACGGAAGGTTATACCGTTATGTAAAAAGGTCTTTTAAAAGGCCTTTTTTGTTTGCCTTGTTTACAAAAAACAAAATTGTGTTATAATTAAATAACAAATTTATTTTTCTGCACGGTGGCTTTTGCCATTGTGACATTTTATTTTTTAATTTTTAATATATTATGAAAGGCAAGTTAACAGTAAAATCCGTATTCGACAACGATGAGGTTATCGAATATGCAACAGATGCCACGGTTGGCATCCAGAATGGAACCTTGTTTATTTCCTACTCCGAAGACAGCGAAAGTTACGCCAACACTTCTACAAAAATCGGCGTAAGCAAAGACGTTGTTTCTCTCAATCGTTTTGGGCAGTTTCCTGCAAGTTTTTTATTTTCCAAAGGGCAAACACAAAAAGGCAAAATAGCAACGCTTATAGGCGAGTTGGACGTGGATATAAACACTCAAAAACTCAACGTAGAGTTTGGCAAAGGCGAATTGCACGTTTTGTTGTGCTATCAAATGATTATTCAGGGTGGCGCAAGCACGTGTGCAATGGAGTTGTCATGCACTTTTGGAGGTGACAAATGACAGAAATAATCACTGAAAGACAGCGTGAATGTTTTGTTGGATATATTGATTTGATATATGACAAAAAAACGGTGCACGAGGTCAGAGCGTTGGCAAAAGCACTTGGCGAACCAAGCCCAACGTCTAAAAAGAAAGAAGAAAACTGGGCTATTATAAAAGGCTTGTTGTCTGGCAAAATTCAACCTAAATACAGCAAAAGCAACGACGAAAAAGACTTTGCAAATTATAAAAAAATCGTGGCGGAGTGGTATGATCAAATTCTTGACGAAAAACCGCTTGAATTTAACAAACCGCAAGAAGTATCGTTTAGCGCACCGCCAATGGTTTTGGAAGACGACGGAAGTGAAGGTGTAGAAGGTTGGCTTGATATTATAGAGCGTGGCTATGGCTTTTTGCGAACAAAAGGCGCAGACGTGTTTGTAGACGGACAATTGATTCAGTCATATCGTCTTCGTGAACACGACGTTGTTCGTGGTCTGGCAAAAAAACAAGACCCAAATGCAAAATCTGCAAAACTCACGCAAATTGTGTTGGTAAACGGCATTCACGTTGACAAACACGTAAAACTCAACAGGCCAAGGTTTGAAGATTTGCAGGCAACTTTTCCAAACAAAAGGTTAAGGCTTGAAAATAAAGACAACTTTAATTTTGCTTTGAGGGCAATCGACCTGGTTGCACCGCTTGGAAGGGGTCAGCGTGGTCTTATCGTGTCACCGCCAAAAGCAGGCAAAACAACTTTGTTAAAGCAAATGGCACAATCACTCATTGCAAATTACAGCGACCTTGAAGTTATAATGTTGCTCATTGACGAAAGACCAGAAGAAGTTACAGATATGCAAAACGAAGTGCAGGGTTGCACAATAGTTTCGTCTACATTCGATCAAGATCAACAACATCACGTTTTTGTGGCAGAGCAAACTCTGGCAAAAGCAAAACGTATGGTAGAAAGTGGCAAAGACGTTGTCATTTTGTTAGACAGCATAACCCGTCTGGCAAGGGCATATAACCAGGTTGGCGAGTTTTCTGGCAGAACTTTGTCTGGTGGTCTTGACGTTGCGGCACTTAAAGAGCCTAAAAAGTTTTTTGGTGCAGCACGCAACACTGCAAACAGTGGCAGTCTTACAATCATTGCAACCGCACTTGTAGGCACGGGCAGTCGTATGGATGACGTTATTTACGAAGAATTTAAGGGCACTGGTAATATGGAAATTCACCTTGATCGCAAACTGAGTGAAAGACGAATTTTTCCTGCTATCGACCTTGAAAAATCAGGCACAAGACGCGAAGATTTGCTTTACGATCAACGCGAGCTTACAAATATGTGGGCAGTGCGCAGAATGTTGTCAAGGCAAGACAACGGTGATGGAATTGAAAATATTCTGGATATGCTCACAAAAACAAAAACCAACGACGAGTTTTTGACTTTGCTTGAAATCAGTCTTCAAAAAGCAAACAAACAATAACGTTAAATGTGCTCGCCATGCTGTTGGCGACACGCTGCCATGCGTGTTGCAATGGTGCGAGAGCGCAATGACAAAGGTTTTTGGCTGTAAATATCAATATAAAAACAAACGGCTTTTTCATTAACGAAAAAGCCGTTTTAATTTTGTTTTTAAATTAAAAAGACCTGGTTGATGCCAGGTCTTTATTTTATTTTCTTGTTTGTGCAATATATTTTGCACGGTTGCGTTTGTAAATCTTTTTGGCAACTATTTGTCCAACGTAAATTGCAACAAGTGTGCCAAGCATAACCAAAACCCAAACAGGCAACTCTGTGCCTTTTACGTTTTCCCACAATATGCTTATTTTTTCGTTTGTTTCGTTGTCAAAATAATTCATTATTGCGCAACGGTTTATTGTGTCAAGGTCTGGATATTGTGCATAAAATTGTCTGCCAACCACGTCGGTATAAACTGTTGAGCTTCTGCCGTCAGAAAGATCGTTGAAGAAATAGCTCAAATCAACGGCTGTCAGTTGTGATTGTTCGGCACTTGAAAGGCTTGCAAAATCTTCTGCAGTTGTCAGTTCAAAATAATCAACCATTCGGTCAAAAACTTCGTCGCCTGCAATTACGCTTGTATATCCGATATAGTCCATATTTGCACAGGCATTTTCTGGCATAGAAATATAGTTTACAAATTCTTCTGCCAAAGTTTTGTTTGCACCTTTTGGCATTACCCAACCGTCAAAAAATATGTTGCTTCCTTCAACAGGAACGCTATAGTTGAGATAAACGCCTTGTTCTTCGGCTTCGTCAATTGCATAAACGGCATCGCCACTCCATGCAAAGTTAACGTTTATTTTGCCAGTGATCATATCGTTTTTGCCGCTGTCAACTTCAAAACCAAACACGTTTTTCTTTGCTTGTTTTAAAGCTTCTTCTACCTTGGCAATCGTTTCATCGTCTGTTCGGTTGAGAATTACGTTTACCTGCTCGTTATATTGCTGTGAGTTGATTTCGCCGTTTTTAAACTGTGTTGCAAGTGTTGTCAGTTCGTTTGAATAAACGTATGCAAGACCCATAAAATAAGTGTCGCGAACGCTGTCTTTAAGGGTGCTTTGGTTTTTATATTTTTCGTCCCAGACAGCTTTCCAGTGAACTATATCATTCTGGTCGATTTTGTCAGGGTTATAAATAAAGCCCATTGTGCCCCACATATAACCTGCTGCATAGTTTGCCCAGCTTTTTCCGTTTTTTGTCTGGTGACTTTCAAAAAGGTTTTTGATATAGCCTGACACGTTGCGAACGTAGTGGTTTTCTGTGTTTGTTTCGTCTAAAAACTCTGCAGAATATTCTTCAAGCATATCCTCGTTTATCATTTTTTGAATCATATATTCACTTGGACAAATGAGGTCGTATGAACCAGGAGAAATTTTCAACTCGTTATACATTATTTCGTTTGTGCCAAAAGTTGAATATTCCACGCGGATTGTTTTGCCTGTTTTAGCCTTATACCAATCTTCAAATTCATCTGCAAGAGTTTCCCCTGTTTCTTCGTCGGTAGAAATATAATCTTCCCAGCTGTAAATGCGCAATAGGTTGTCTTGTTTTGCAACTACAAGGTTTGGCAACGTTATATAAAACGCCAGGGCAAGAGCAATGGCAAAAGTCAAAATCTTTTTCATCATACCTTCTCCTTGCGTTTTTTGTCTTTAGGAATGTTCGCCACGATAACGCCCACGATGATAACGATAAATATTATTGCAGAAAGGGCACGAAGTTGTGGCAAAGCAGAGTGTTGTGGCACTTTGATAGAGTTGTATACGTAAGTGCTTATCGTTTCAAAACCGGTTGGCCTTGTGAAAGCAGTTACGATATAGTCGTCGAGTGACAAAGTTACTGCAAGCATAAAGCCAGAAAGCATGCCAGGCAAAATTTCTGGCACAACCACTTTAAACAATGCCTGTGTTGGCGTTGAACCAAGGTCAAGTGCCGCTTCATAAAGGTTGCCGTCCATCTGTTTGAGTTTTGGAATGATAGACAAAACAACAAAAGGAACTGTGATAACAACGTGCCCCATGAGCAACGTAAAATATGATTTGTCTGGCAAAACTGCCGCAAACAAAAGGGCAAGTGCAACTGCTGTTACGATTTCGGCATTGATAACAGGTATGCGAGCCATTACGTTTACCGTTGTTGCAACCTTCTTTTTAGAATAAAAAATACCAATTGCACCGGCTGTGCCAAGCACTGTAGAAATAATTGCACTGAACAAAGCCAAAAGCAAAGTGTCTTTTACAATATTCATTATCTTGGCGTTGTTAAACAACTGAATATAAAGGTCAAACGAAAAACCTTCCCAAACGCCAAGTGTCGTTGCCGGTGTAAAGGAAAACACAACAAGCAACAAAATTGGTGTGTATATAAACAAAAGTCCAAGTGCAAGCACACTGCATTTTGCAATTCTTTTTACCATAATCCTGCACCTCGTGATCCATTGTCTTCTTCTTTAAAACCACCAGAAACAAGCATTGACACAAAAATGATCATCAAAAGCACAAGGGCAATGGCAGAGCCAAGGTGCCAGTCGCTTCTTGCGCCAAAACATTCTTCTATAAACTTGCCGATTATAGTTACGTGGCCAAGACCGAGTGTGTCGCTTATTACGTAGTTTGTCATTGTTGGCATAAATACCATTGTAATGCCAGATACGATGCCAGGCATAGAAAGTGGCAACGTTACTTTGCAGAAAGTAGCCACAGGGTGACTGCCAAGGTCTGCAGAAGCTTCTAACATGCTTTTGTCAAGTTTGATGAGCGTTGTGTACAACGGCAAAATCATAAATGGCAAAAAGTCGTATACCATGCCGAGTATTGTGTTGAAAAGGTGCGCCTTGTTGAGAATTCCAACAAGGTCAAGGAATTCTCTCAGCGCGTTGATGCGCAAAACAAAGTTTATCCACATTGGCAAAACGAAAAGCATGAGCAAAACGCTTTTCTTTTTAAAGTTGCTTCGTGCAAGAATATATGCAACGGGATATGCAATCAAAAGACAAACTATTGTTGTCAAAAGTGCAACGCCTATGCTTAAAAGCAAAGTAGACAAACTTGTTGGGCTTGCAAAAAACTTTATAAAGTTGTTAAGACTAAACGCACCCGTGCTTCCGTTTGTAAAAGCATAATAAACGATAAAGCCAAGTGGAATTATCACAAACAACACCAAAAACAAGCCGTAAGGAATCACAAGTTGTCTTCGGTTAAAATGCATTTTCATTTTTTAACCTCCGCCTTAAGTGAAAGTTTGATTTTGTCTTTGGCAATGTTTACTGCAACGGTATCATTTTCGTTCCAGAGATATTCCGTGTCAAGAACGTAGTCTTCTTCGTTTTCTTCTGTGCGAACAATGAGTTGATAGTGGTCGCCTTTGTAAATGATAGAAATAATTTTACCAATAGCACCCGCAGTTTCTTCAAGTTCGTCTGTGATATCGTCAATTTCGATATCGTGCAAACCAACTTCTACTTTTACGTCAACGTCAGTAAGGTCAATTTGTTCGCCTTCTTTAGTGATAAGATATCCTTCGTCGTCAAGGTGTGAACCCGGATAAAGTTGTGTAACGTCTGCATCAAATTCGCCGTCGCCAAACACAACGGTGTTGTTTTTGGTGATATAACCGTCATAAACGTTTTTAGTAAATTCTTTTTGCATTATGTGGATATTTTGTGGCTGAATGTTCATGCCGATAAACTCGCCAACTTTGCGTTCTTTTGTGCTTTGTATAGTAAGTTCGCTTTTTCCAACGGCAACAGTCATTTCATAGTGCATGCCTTTAAAGATATTGCTTATAACACTGCCGTTAAACATTCCTTCGTCGGCTTCTACCATTTTAATATCTTCTGGCCTTACAACAACGTCAACGTGCTCGTTAAGTGGATAGTCGTCAACGCAATCAAAGTTGTGGCCCAAAAACTTTACTTTATATTTGCCTGTCATAACGCCAGACAAAATGTTGCTTTCGCCAATAAAGTCGGCAACAAACACGTTTTTAGGTTCGTTGTATATATCCATCGGCGTGCCGATTTGTTGAATCATACCGTCTTTCATAACAACGACTGTGTCGCTCATTGTAAGGGCTTCTTCCTGGTCGTGTGTTACGTAAATAAAGGTCATGCCAAGTTTTTTGTGCAACTCTTTAAGTTCAATTTGCATTTCTTTGCGCATCTTGAGGTCAAGTGCGCCAAGAGGTTCGTCAAGCAACAAAATTTCTGGTTCGTTAACGATTGCACGTGCAATAGCAACACGTTGTTGTTGACCACCAGACAAAGTTGTTACGTTTCTTTCTTCAAAACCTTCAAGGTCAACCATTTTGAGTGCGTCAGTTACCTTTTGTGCAATAACCTGGTTAGACATTTTGCCAAGTTTTTCTACCTTGTTGCCATTTTTGTCTGTTTTGATTGTTTTTACTTTTTTGTTGCGCAAACCAAAAGCAACGTTGTCAAAAACGTCAAGGTGAGGGAACAGTGCATATCTTTGAAAAACCGTATTGATAGGTCTTTTGTGTGGTGGAATAGAAGTAACGTCTTTGCCGTTGAGCAAAATCTGACCGCCTGTTGGCATTTCAAAACCGGCAATCATACGCAACGTTGTTGTTTTTCCGCAACCAGATGGGCCAAGAAAAGTCACGAATTCGCCCTTTTTAACATAAAACGAAACGTTTTCTACAGCTACAGTTTTGTCATATTCTTTATAAACGTCTAAAAGTTGAATAATTTTTTCGCTCATTTGTTAAACTCCTTGGGCAAAATCAAAAGTTTGGTGGGCTTGAAATCCACAAAAATTTTGCCATCTGGTCGGTAGTGTTTTTTATATAGTGAACCTGGTCTGCGGCAAAATAAAAACTGTCGCCTTTTTCACATGTCATTTCTCTTTCGGCAACAACAAGTGTCACTTTGCCTTCTAAAACATAACCAAACTCTTCGCCTTCGTGTGGCATGTCACTTTCGCTAATTCCGTTTGGTTTCAGTTCGACAAGAATAGGTTCCATTTCGTTTTTTTGGCTGTTGGTTACAAGCCACGTCACGATAGAATCTTCGTCTTCGCGCTGAAAGTGGTCTTCTTTGGCAAACACAATTTTTTCTTGTTTGTCGTCAAAAAACTGTTTAAGTGTTGTGCCAAGAGCAGTAACAATGTCATTAAGGGTTTCTATCGAAGGGCTGGTATAATCGTTTTCCAACTGAGAAATAAAGCTTTTAGACAGTTCGCATCTGTCGGCAAGTTCTTCTTGCGTGAGGTTGCATTTTAACCGCAACCGTTTTATTTTAGAGCCAATTTCCATTTTTATCTCCAAAAGTTTTGTATAACTAAACTTAAAGTTTTCTTTTACTAAACAAGATAATTATAAGAAAAGAGTGGCGTTTGTCAATAGCTTTGCAAAAAATAATTGCCAAAAATTAACAAATTTTTCATATATTCTCTTTTTAAAAAGAGAAAGTGTCATAAAGGTAATAAAATTTTAACAAACTACTTGCAAAATGAATTTAAATAGGATAAGATATTTATAACTAACATAGTGGAAGGAGTATGTGCTTAAAAAGGGCACTACAGTTACGTTCCGCAAATTTTTAAAAAAAAGAGGCGATTATTATGGCATTGAGTAAAGAAACTTATCAAAATTATGTAAATATTTTGAAAGAAGAACTTGTACCAGCACTTGGTTGCACAGAACCTATCGCAATTGCATTTGCGGCAGCAAAAGCAGCGCAAGTTTTGGGCAAAAAACCAGAAAGAATTGTTGCGGAATGCAGCGGTAACATCGTTAAAAACGTAAAAGGCGTTATCGTACCAAACTCTGGCAACTTGTTTGGCATCAGCGCAGCTGCAATCGTTGGCGCACTCGGCGGCGATCCAGATAGAGAATTGCAAGTTTTGAGCGCTGTTACACCAGAAGCTATTGCAGAAACTAAAGAATTGGTAAAAACAGATTATTGCGAAGTTAAACTTCTCAACACAACTCACACGTTGCACATCAAAATGTACTGCTATGCTGGCGAAGACAGCAGCATGGTAGAAATTCGTGACTTGCACAACAACATTACAAAAATCGTTAAAAACGACAAAGTTACAAAAGTTCAAGCTGGCGAAGCTGCAAACACAGGCAGCTACTATGGCGTAATGACAGATCGTTCATGCCTCAACCTTGGCGACATTATCGACTTTGCTCGCGAAGTAAACCTTGACGACGTTGGTGAACTTATCGAAAGACAAATCAGATACAACACTGCTATCTCTAACGAAGGCATGACAGGCAACTATGGCGTTGCTCTTGGACCTACAATTCTTGCTCAAAACTGTCAATCAGTTTGGACAAAAATGAAAGCTTACACAGGCGCAGGCAGCGAAGCTCGTATGTGTGGTTGCGTATTGCCAGTTATCACAAACTCTGGTTCAGGCAACCAAGGCATCACATCAAGCATTCCGCTCGTTGTTTATGCACGCGAAGAAGACATAGATGCAGAAACTCTCTATCGTTCAATCATTTTGTCAGACCTTATGACAATTTATCAAAAAGCATACGTTGGCCGTATGTCAGCATTCTGTGCAGCTGTTTCATCTGCTACATCAATCGCCGCAGCAATGACATTTATGCGTGGTGGCACAGATTGCCAAATCTCTATGGCTATCCAAAACTCTTTGGCAAACGCAACAGGCATTGTTTGTGACGGTGCAAAAGCAAGCTGTGCAGCAAAAATCGTTACGGCACTTGATGGTGGCATCATGGCTCACCACATCGCTATGAACGACGAACAATACGAAGCTGATACAGGTCTTCTCAAAATCGACGTAGACGACACAATCAAAGCAGTTGGTCGTATGGCGGCAGAAGGCATGCGTTCTACAGATACAGAAATCCTCGACATCATGTTGGAAGAAGACCACGGTGTATCTTTCTGTGAACAAGACTAATCCACTAAGGATAGTTTAAAACGTTGCCTCAACGGCAGGCAATAAATCGACCGTTACCGAAACTCAATATCAAAAAAATACTTATGCAAAAAGAGCCACTCGAAAGAGTGGTTCTTTTAATTTTAAACTCAATAAAGTGCCTGCAAATTTTGGTTGCTGCTGCAAAAATATATTGCAACTCAATATCAAAAAAATACTTATGTAAAAAGAGCCACTCGAAAGAGTGGTTCTTTTATTTTTAAACTCAATAAAGTGCCTGCAGCTTTTTGTCACTTTTCACTATATTATATCACGCGCACACGCGCACGCGTGTGTGCATACGCACGTGCACGCACGCGTATATATAATAGAGCACTGCAAAATCAACCAAAAAAGCCAAATCCAGCGGGGTTTTCTTGGCAGTTTAAATCAGTCCGTAGCTGCCAAAAATCCGTCTTGAAAAACGTGATAAAAAAGCCTGAAAATCAACTTGACAAACCTGGCAGACAAATGATAAACTGTTTAAGTTGCTGCCCAAAAACAACCTGATTTTTTTGCGCATTGAGCACAAATTTTTTGTGTGCTGTGTTCGGAAAAATTTTTTGGTTGTGCGCAAACTGTTTGTCGTGTATAAAATGGCTGTTTCGACAAAGATTTTTCTTCCATTTTATTGACAACATTTCAAAAGGGTAGTAATATATTAAAAGAATATACCGAATTTGCCGTTTTATGGCAGTAGGAATGGTGAAGACGGTACTCGCAAACCTTTTTTTAAGGAAATTTATAGGAGGAAACTATGAAAAAGAAACTTTTGACAGTACTTTTGGCTGTTGTAATGGTTTTCGGTGTTTTTGGTTTGACTGCTTGTGGCGGTTCTAACAAAGACGAAGATTACAACTACTATGGCGTTAAGTACTCAATCGAAGACGAAGTTAAGATTGAAGCAGTTACTTTCCAAGCTGTGTACAAAATGTTCACAACTCCTGGTAACTTCGTGCTTTACGTTAACTCTGGCGAATCAGCTGCTGATTACCAAGCTGTTAACAAATTGGCTAACGACTGGGATGTAACAATCTATCACTTCAACCCAGATCTCACTGGTGGCTATGCAAAAGACCTTTCTAACGCTGTAAACGCTAACCTCTGCTCAGATTTGACAGGTATCGCTGCTGACTCACAAGTTAAAGCAGTTCAAGATTTGCTTCTTAGCATTTCTAAAAAAGACCTCGCATTCTGGAAAGAAGCTGATGGCAAAATCCTTGCTATCGCTGGTGCAGACTCAACTGTATCTGCTACAGGCGAACTTCAATACAAAGGTTCAGTAAAAGCTGCTAACACAGTTGCAGATGGTGCTAAATCTATCGCAACTATCGCTATCAAAAACCCAAGTTACGGTTCTTACACAGACGATGCTAAAGACGTTCCATATATCCCTGCTGCTTACAACACAGATGCTATCAGCACAATGAACCTCTTTGCAGACGCACGTCTCCACATCTATGATGACAGAGATGCTATCACAGAAGAAAAAACAGACGTATTCGTAACTGTTGCAAACTACGAAATGTTTGCTCACCTTATGGACAACAACGAAGGTTACTTTGCAGTGTTCTTTGGTGGTACATGGTGCCCTAACACTCAAGCTATCCTTTACCACGTAAACTATCTTGCTAAAGACTATGGCATGAACAAAGTTTACTTCTTCGACCCACGTCTTGACGACGGTGTAAGACTTGACCAAGTTGTTGCTTCAACAGCTTTCGATCAAAACGCTTACAACAAAGATGCTGCTGCTGCAGAATCTGTAGCAACAATCGCTAAAAACGCTGCTGCAACTGCTTACAACGCTGCTAAATTGAGCGCTGACAAAGCATACGATGCAGCTCTCATCGCTGCAGAAGCTGCTTACCAAAAAGCTGCATTCGCTGCACAAGATGCTTACCAAGCTACAGTTGATGCTGCAGAAAAAGACGTAGCAGATGCACAAGCTGTTCTCGATGCTGCAAAAGCTGCTGCTGAAAAAGCACAAGCAGAACTTGACAAACTTAAAGATATCGTAGCAGGTTCTTTGAATTCTGCTATTGCTAACGCTGAAGCTGAAGTAACTGCTGCTAAAACTGCAGTAACTAACGCAGAAAATGCTCTTAAAGCTGCTAAAGCAGAAGCTGCTAAAGATGTACAATATGCACTCGACGTTAAAGAAGATGCAGAAGCTGCATTCGCAAAATCATTGTCTGATTTCGAAGCTGCTAAAAAAGCACTCGCTGCTGCAGAAGCTGCTGACGCAAGTGCAGGCAGAGCTCTCGAAAGAGCAGAAGAAAACTTTGACAACCTTGCAGTTGATGCTCCAGAAGCAACTGTAGAAAGAGTTACTAAAGCTTTGGAAGAAGCTGAAGCTACTAAAACAGAAACTGCTGCTGCACTCCTCACTGCAACAAGTGATTACGAAGCTGCTGTTGCTGCAAGAAAACCAGCTTACGAAGATATGCTCGCTGCTCAAGAAGCTTATGACGACGTATTGGTAGCTAACGCTGCTGCAGAAAAAGCTGCTCAAAAAGATGTAGACGATGCTAAAAAAGTTCAAGCTGAAAAAGTTGCTGCTAAAGAAGCTGCTGTAGCTAACCAAGCTGCTATCATCGTTGAAATCGCAAACCGTCTCGGTGCTGAAGATCTTTCTAACGTAAAAATCGAATCTGCTGAAGACTTGGCTTACGTTGCTGCAAGACTCGATGCTATCATCGACGTAGAATACGCAGCTGCTAACGAAGTTGTTGCTGATGCAGGCGAAAAACTTGCTGATGCACAAGATGCTCTTGCTGATGCACAAGCTGATCTTGCTGATCCATTGGCAGCTCTTGAAGATGCAAAAGCAGACCTTGCAAATATCGATGATGAAATCAAATACTTTGCTGACCAAATCGCTGACTATGATGCTGCAATCGCTGCTATCAAAGCTGAAATGGCATGGCTTGACAAAGTAGTAGATAAAGACACTATCGAAACTCTCAATGACGAAATCGAAACTCTCGAAGCTGACAAAAAAGAAGCTGTAGAAGCTAAAGAAGCTGTAGAAAAGAGCGACGAATATGCAGATGCTAAAAAAGCTGTAAAAGATGCAGAAGCTGCTAAAGAATACAAAGATGCTAAAGCTGCTTATGACAAAGCTGACGCTGCTGTAAAAGCTGCTCTTGCTGCACAAGCTGAAGAAGCTGCTAAAGCTGCTTACATCGCTTCAAAAATCACTTATATTGCAGAAGCTGTTGCTGGTGCTTCATCAGACAACGTAAACACAATCGCTTCTAACAAAGCAACTCTCGAAAACGCTCCAGCTTACCAAGCTACAATCAAAGTTTGGACTGACATGAACAAAGCTACATCTGCTGAAAAGAAAGCACTTGCTGCTGCTCAAAAAGCTCTTGATAACGTAGATGAAACTGCTCAAGCTGCTGTAAGAGCTGCTACAGTTGCTGCATACGATGAACAAATCGCTGCTAAAGCTGCTGCATACGATGAAAAAGTAGCTGCTTACGATGCTGCAGAAGTTGTTTATGCTGCTGCAATCGCAGATGCTGACGCTGCATTCGAAGCTGCAACTAAAGATGCTGGTACTGTTACTACATACACAGTTGCAGAAAACAAACAAAACATCACTGGCAACCTCAACACTCGTAACAACGACAACACAGGTGCCGCTTACAACTACAACTACACATATGGTTCATTCTTGAAAAACTACTTGCCAACTTACTGGTCAGAATGGAACATCACTGCTGAATTGACAATCACTGTTGGTACAGAAACAAGCAAATACACTCGTATGTGCGTACCTAACATCATGATGTTCAATGGCGAAAAAGAAAACGCTAAAGCTGAACTCGTTGCATTGGCAGAAGCTGAATACGTTTGGGCTAACACTTCAGTAGAAGGCAACCCATACAGACTCGCTTGGGAAGCTGCTGTAAAAGAAGTTTACGATGCTAACCCATATGCAACATACGCTCCAATCGTAGTAGCTCCAGAAGCTTCTACTGATTCAGCTGCAGGTGGTTCTTCATCTTCATCATCAGCTCCAGCTGCTGGTGCAGGCGACTCTGCTTGCTAATAGTTGACTTCTATAAAGCCAACAATACACTAATTAGTTAGTGTAATATAATGACGAGCGACTTCTCATCAATCATACTGCTCATTTTGTAAAACCATTTACAACTTTGTATGAGACTGTTGCTCTTCATCCTTAAAAATTTAAAGGACGGGTTCTCCCGTCCTTTATTTTTTTGTTTGGACATAATTTTTAAAAAAACTTAAACAATTTTTTCAAAACCTCTTTAAATTTGTTTAAATATAGGTTAAAATAGGATATAGAGTTTTTTGGAGGTGGTTTTTATGCCATTGGTAACAACAACTGAAATGTTTAAAAAAGCCTATGAAGGCGGATATGCAATTGGTGCGTTCAACATCAACAATATGGAAGTAATCCAAGGTATCATTGAAGCTGGTGCTGAAACTCGTTCACCACTTATCTTGCAAGTATCTAAAGGTGCAAGAGACTATGCAAAAACTATTTATCTTCGCAAATTGATGGAAGCGGCATGCACAGAAACTGACTTGCCTATCGCTTTCCACCTTGACCACGGTGACAGTTTTGAACTTTGTAAAGACTGTGTAGACAATGGTTTTACTTCTGTTATGATCGACGCAAGTCACTATTCTTTCGAAGAAAACATTGCTATCACTAAAAAAGTTGTAGAATATGCTCATGACCACGGCGTTGTAGTAGAAGCTGAACTTGGTAAACTCGCTGGTATCGAAGAACACGTTGTTAGCGATTCTCACCAATTTACTGACCCAGACGAAGTAGAAGAATTTGTTTCTCGCACAGGCGTTGACAGCTTGGCTATCGCTATCGGTACTTCTCACGGTGCTTACAAATTTAAAGGCAAAGCAGAACTCCGCTTTGACATTTTGGAAGAAGTTTCTAAACGTCTTCCTAACTTCCCAATCGTATTGCACGGTGCTTCAAGCGTTCCACAAGAATTCGTAGAACTCATCGACAAATACGGCGGAAACGTTAAAGGCGCACAAGGCGTTCCAGAAGATTTGTTGCGTAAAGCTGCATCTATGGCAGTTTGCAAAATCAACATTGACAGCGACATTCGTCTTGCTATCACTGCTTCTATCCGCAAACACTTTGCAGAACACCCAGAACACTTTGACCCAAGACAATATCTCAAACCTGCTCGTGCAGCTGTTAAAGATATGGTTAAACGTAAAATCATCAACGTTTTGGGCTCAGACGGCAAAGCTTAATAAAGTGCTTAATTAAACGTTTTATATTTAAAACACAGGCTCTCATTTTTGAGAGCCTTTTGTTTTTATACGTTATTGACTAAAACCTGCTTTTTAACTTATAATAAAAACAACACTAGTGCATTTGCACAAAAAAAAGGGGAAAAATTATGTCAGCAGAAACAAAAACTGCAAAAGCACCTTTGACCAAGCAAGAAAAACGCAACAGAATTATTCTTAGCATTCTTTCTGGCATCATTGTTGTGCTTATTTTGGGTGGCTTTATTTTTGGCAGCCCATATTCTATCAAGCGAAACGCCTATGGCTCGTTTGAAACTATGGTGACAGAAAACTATGACAAACCAACTGTCATTTTCTGCACAAAGCCAAGTTGTCCTTATTGCGACAAGGCTGCACCACAAATTTCTAAAGTTAAAGACAAATATAAAGACCAGGTCAATTTTTATTGCATTGACGTGCTTGACGATGGCGAAGGAACTGAGCTTTGGCGCATGTATAAACCAGGTGGCGTAGATGCCGGCAAAACTGGCGTTCCTTGCACTATTTATCTCTATGCACGCCGTAATGCAAACGATCCGTTAGAAAAGAAAACTGCTATCTGGGCTTATGGCGGCAAATATGAAAAAAACACTTATGACGACGTTTTGAAAAGGGTAGAAGATTTGCTCGAAAACCCTTATGGCGATAACTAAAAGGGGAGGGGCTGTATTATGATAGAAATCTGGTTGGAAAATCTCAGCACAGTTATAGCAACTAACTTTTGGTTAGGTTTGGGCATTGCATTCGTTGCAGGCTTTTTGACTTTCTTTACTCCTTGTGCCTTGTCAAGCGTGCCTATGGTTGTGGCATACGTTGGTGGCACGGGCGCAACAAAACGCAAAGCAATGTTTTATTCGTGCTTTGTAGCCCTTGGCGAAATGGTTGTTTTTGTTATTCTTGGCGTTGTTGGTGCTGTTATCGGTCAAATGATTGGCATCGGTGGCATCTGGACAACAATCTTCTATATCGTTATGGGCATTCTTATGGCGCTTATGTCTTTTGAGTTGTTTGGCCTTACAAGCTTTTTGGGTGACAGATATACTGGCGAAATCAAAACAAGCAAAAAAGGCATTTTGGGTGCAATTCTCGTGGGCATGACAGGTGCTTTGTTTGCAACACCTTGTGCAACACCTGTTTTGAGCGCAATGCTTGCATATGCATCTATCGCAGGTGGCGGCTGGTTGCAATGCGTTGCCCTCATGGTTATGTATTCAATCGGCTTTAACGTGTTGCTTGTTGTTTGTGGCACTTCTGTTGGTTTTGCAAGATCAATGCAGGAAAGCGACAGGTTCGAGCAGGTTGCAAACGTAATCAAAATTATTCTTGGTGTAGTTATTTATATCTTTGCAATTTATCTTATTATTTCTGCACTTTATATCTAAATTTAAAGGAACGGAAAACCGTTCCTTTTTTTTGTTTTGTGCAACTTTTGCATATTGACATTGACTATTGCCTGTTTTATAATTTTTGTATACAAAAGAGGTGGCAAAATGCAAAAAATTTTTGGTGCAATTCAAAGTTTGCTTGAAACAAAAGACAAAATTATCATTGCAATAGAAGGGCGTTCTGCAAGTGGAAAAACGCGCGTTGCAGAATATATAAAATCAAAAATAGATTGCAATTTGTTTTGTATGGATGATTTTTGCCTTTCTGACGAACAACGACAGGAAAAAGAACGTGGTTTTGCCAACGTAGACGTTTCTCGTTTTCGCCACGAGGTTATTGGTGGTTTGCAAAAACAAACCCCTTTCGACTATGACAAGTTTAACTGCAAGCAAAACGTATACAGCAAGTTTGTGGTGGTTGAGCAAAAACCTGTCAACATAGTTGAAGGAACCTATAGTTGCTGCAACGACCTGCGTGATTATTATGACCTCAAAATATTTTTAAAAACAGACAGCATTACGCAAAATCTTCGCCTTGCTGAACAACAACCTTTTGAAAATATGGAGCAATGGCTTGTGTGGGAAGACGACTATTTTAAAAAACAAAACCCCGAAGAAATTTGCGACATCGTCTGCACGTCAACAAGTTTGTTAAACAACTAAAAAAGACACCCAATCGGGTGTCTTTTATTTTTTGTGTTAAATTATTACAACAAAATAATTCCTTCTTTTTCGCATTCTTCACGCATTTGTTGTGGCCATATGCTTGCCTGAACTTCGCCAACGTGGCGTTTTTGCAACAAATACATGCAAAGGCGTGATTGACCAATGCCACCACCCATTGTAAGAGGAAGTTCGTCGTTCAAAAGTGCTTTGTGGAAAGGCAAATATTTTCTGTCTTCGCATTGTGCTTTTGCAAGTTGACTGAGAAGTGCAGGTTTGTCTACACGAATGCCCATTGAAGAAATTTCCAAGGCAAACTGCAAACCTTCGTGCCAAACGAAAATGTCACCGTTGAGTGTCCAGTCGTCATAGTCTGGCGCACGACCATCGTGTTTTTTGCCACTTTTCAAAACGTCGCCAATTTGCATGATGAAAACAGATTTGTATTTTTGAGTGATGAGATGTTCTCTTTCTTTGCCTGTTTTGTCTGGATAAAGGTCTTCCAGTTCTTGTGTTGTAATAAAGTGAACGTCACGGTTTACTTCAATATATTTTTGACCAATTTTTGCAAGTTCGTCGTTTGTGTCGGCAACGGCTGCAACAATTTTGCGCACTGTGTCTTTAAGATATTCAACGTTTCTGTCTTCTGCAGTGATTACTTGTTCCCAGTCCCACTGGTCAACGTAAACAGAGTGATAAAAGTCAACGTCATCGTCACGGCGGATTGCGTTCATGTCGGTATACAAACCTTCGTGTGGTTCAAAGCCATATTTGCCAAGTGCCCATCTTTTCCATTTTGCAAGTGATTGGACAACTTCGGCAGAAATGCCGTCGATATTTTTAATGTCAAATCTTACAACTCTTTCAACACCACTGAGGTTGTCGTTAAGGCCACTTGCACTTGTTACAAAAAGTGGGGCAGAAATGCGTTCAAGATTGAGAGCTTCTGCAAGTTTTGCTGCAAAAGTCTCTTTTATATATTTAATTGCTCTTTCAGTTTCTCTGACGGATTTTTGTCTTTGAGTCATAGTATGTTCTCCTGATAAAAACTTTATAAAGTATAACATTTTAAAGGCTAAATTATCAACTAAAATAGTATAAGTTGTGGTATTTTTTGTTTTATGGTGCTATAATTTTTTGTATAAACGAGGTGATTGTTATGAAATATAATTTTGACGAATTTATCAACCGCATTGGCACAGACAGCGAAAAGTGGGAGTCTGGTGGTCACGGTGGTGTTTATTTTGACGAAAATTCACTTTCTTTTTCAATAGCAGACATGGACTTCGCTCTTGCCCCAGCAATTGACAAAGCAATTCGTGACAGACTTGACAAAAAGATTTTGGGTTATACCGAAGTTTGCACAAACGAATATCGTTCAAGCGTGTCAAACTGGTTTGCAAAACGATTTGGCTGGAATTTTGACGGTGAACTTATGTATACGGTAGAGGGTGTTATGGATGGTGTTCGCCTTGCCATCGAAAAACTTACAGACGTTGGTCAAGGCGTTGTCATTATGCAACCGGTATATCCACCGTTTATGGGTTCGGTTTCAAAACTTGGCAGAAAAATAGTGGTTAACCAGCTTGTATGTGACGAAAACAATTATTATACAATCAATTTTGATCAACTTGAAAGTCAGCTTGCAGATCAAAACAACAAAATGATGTTGTTGTGCAGTCCTCACAACCCTGTGGGACGTGTTTGGACAAGTGACGAGCTTTGCAAAATTGCAGACTTGTGCCATAAATATGGGGTATATCTCGTTTCTGACGAAATTCATTGTGATCTTGTTCGTGTTGGGGCTGAACACATTCCTGTTGCCAAACTCAGACCAGATTATGACATTGTTACTTGCGTTTCGCCTTCAAAAACGTTCAACATTGCAGGTTTGCAAATGGCAAACATGGTTTTTGCAAACAAGGCACTCAAAGCAAAGGTTTCTGGTTTGGTAAATATGCAGTGTGCAAACCCATTGTCAATCGCTGCACATCTGGGTGCATACAACCAAAGCGAAGACTGGCTTGACGAAGTTAAGGTTTATCTTGACGGCAACTTTAAGTTTTTGAAAGAATGGCTGAGTACAAATCTTCCAAAAATAAAATATCGTGTGCCAGAAGGAACATATCTTGCATGGCTTGACGTTTCTGCATATAATGCCGACAGCGAAAAGTTTGCAAAAGATTGTGGCTTTGGTGGCATTATTGTAGAACAGGGCGACGTTTTTGGCGAAGGTGGCAAGGGCTTTATTCGTTTTAACGTTGCAACTCCTCGCAGTGTTATTGCCGAGGGGCTTGAAAGAATGAAAAAGGTTATAGAAAAATATTGATATGTCTTTTGAAACAGTAGCAATAAACACTTTGCTTATGCTGGCACTTGGTGTGCCTGGCTTTATATTGGCAAAGATAAAAATGTTAAATGACAAGGCAATAAAACCACTCAGCAACGTTTTGCTTTATGTTTGTGTGCCTTTTATGATACTCAAAAGTTTTTTGACTATCGAATATCAGCCACAACTGTTAAGCAACATTTTGCTTGCACTTTTGTTCAGCTTTACAAGCACTTTGCTCATTATGGTTGTTGCGTTGCTTGTGTTCAACAATAAAAAAATTGTTGGGCAAAAAATTTATCAGATTGCCTGCATGTTTTCTAACTGCGGATTTTTTGGTTTGCCATTTCTTGCGGCGTTGTTCCCTGGCAACGACCACGTGATTTTATATGCGTCTATGTATATTATCGTGTTTAACCTTGTTACGTGGACTTTGGGCATATTCATTCTCACGGGTGACAAAAAATATATCAGCATTAAAAAAGCACTTGCAAACCCTGCAATAATTTTTAGTGCCATTGGCTTTGTTGTGTTTTTGTGCAAATTGCCTGTGCCAACGCCTGTTGTTACTTTCAGCAACTTTTGGTCAACAATGACTTCACCTTTGGCAATGACAGTCACTGGCATAAGGCTTGCATATATGCCTGCAAAAACTCTGGTTGCCGATTGGCGAGCTTATTTGGTTTGTGGGCTCAGGCTTTTGGTTGCACCTGCACTTACCTGGGCTATGCTTTCTTTGTGTGGCATAAGCGATGCAAACCTGTTTAACACACTTGTCATTGCTTGTGCAATGCCCGTTGCAGCAACAACGGTCGTTTTTGCCGAAACATTTACACCACAGCCACAAGCAAGTGTAACTACAATGTTGCTTTCTACAACGTTGTGTATTGTCACTATACCGATAGTGTGCATGTTGTTTTTGATATAACTGATTTAAAGAGAGGCTTTTGCCTCTCTTTTTTTATGCAATCAAATTTTTTATTTTGACATAAAGTTTTAAAAAATTGGCAAAAATTACAAAAAGGTTTACAAAGTCAGTAATAATGTTGTCAAAAATATTAAAAGTAAAAATACGTTGCACAAATATACTGATTGAAAGATAAATACATACGCGGGAGGTATGACGACTATTTCAGGAGGATAACATGAAAAACAAAATTTTGATTGTGCTTTTGACCGTTGTTATGGTTTTTGGTGTTTTGGGTTTGACTGCCTGCCAGGGTGCTAACCCAGATTCTGACTATAACTATTATGGTATTAAGTACAAACTTGAAGACGTAAAAATCGAGGCGGTTACTTTTCAGGGGGTTTACAAAATGTTTACCACACCAGGTGCTTTTTTGCTTTACGTAGACAGTGAGTCAAAAGGTGCAGACGAACGTTTTGCAACCATCAACGATTTGGCAAATGACTGGGGTGTGACAATTTATCACTTTAATCCAGACCTTTCTGGTGGCTATGCTGCTGACAAGGGGGCATCTGCAAATATTCTTACAACAAACGTTAAAGGTGATGGAATAAAGGCGGTTCAGGATACACTCGAGGCAATAACTGGCGAAAATATTGAAAATTTAAAAGACAATGCACTTTGGGGCATTAAAGGTGCCGACTCTGTGTTGAATGGGTCAGAACTTGAATATAAGGGAGAACTTTCTGCGCAGGTGGCATATGAGCCAGAAGCAGACTTTTCTGTTGCATTGGCTTGTGCACAGCCAGTTCCAAGCTATGGTGCACATCATGGTGCAGACAAATACGTTAAACAATCTGTCAGCACAATGAACTTGTTTGGCGATGCACGTTTGCATATGTATAACGACGACAATGGTGTCGATGCGCTTACTGCACCAAAGCAAGACGTATACGTAACTGTTGCTAACTATGCCATGTTCGAGCATCTTATGCATTATAACGACGGTTATTTTTCTGTGTTTTTTGGTGGAACGTGGTGCCCAAACACTCAGGCAATAGTCAAGGCTACAAACAACCTTGCAAAAGACTATGGCATTGAAAAAATATACTTTTTTGACCCACGCCTTGACGACGGAACAAAAACAGACGGGGTAAAAGAAACAAAAACGTTCAGTTATGAAAAATATCTTCAAGATGAAGCAAACACTGATTTCACTGGCGAAGCAGGTTATACCACAACTTATGCCGTGGTAGAAAACAGTCAATATCTTGCATCTTCGCTCAACACGCGCAGTGCAGACCCGCAAGATGAGTGGAACGAACTGAAAGAACTTGGTCAGGCAAAAGCATATCTCAAGGCCGTTACTATCGACAACGGCAAAGGTTTTGCAGACAGTATTTCATATAAATATGACGACGATGCTATTCAGGCTATTATTGACGATGCCATTGTTGCAAAAGCAAAAACACTTTCTAACTATACAACTGACTCTGCAAAATATATTGCAGAGCAAAAAGCAAAGGTTGACGAAAAAGATTATAAAGAGCCAAAAGAAATTGACGTTGCAAATTACGTAATTTCACAGTTTAACAAAAAGCAAACGGCAGATGCAAGCAAAGTCGATGCAGACAAGGTTGCCCTAAATGCTCTTAACGTTGCAATAGGCAAAGAAACGGCAATTAACGAAACTTTTAAAACTGCGGTTAAAGCAATGTATAATGCAAAAACAACTGCGGCATATAACTACAACTATCTTTATGCAACTTTTCTTGACGAGTATCTCCCTGTTTATCGCTCACAATGGAACGTTGGTATAAAACTTAATATCAATGGCAAAGAATATACAAAAATGTGTGTGCCTAACATTATGATGTTTAACGGCGAAGGCGATGGCCCTGCACAACTCGTTGCACTTGCAGAAGCAGAATACACTTATGCAAACGTTAACGAACAAGGCAACGCACAACAAATTGCATGGGACAATGCAGTTAAAGAGGTGTTCGATGCCAACCCATATGCAACATATGCCCCAATGATTTCAACTCCAGGTGGAGTTGTTCCAGAAACTTCAGCTCCACAAACGGGTGGTTCGTCAAATCAAACTGCGGGTAGTTCGTCAAACTCATCTGCAGACGGTGCCTGCTGACGACTGCCGGTTGACGTTAAGGTTTAAAAAACTCTTGCCACAAACAACAAAGTTATAATAAAATATAACTATGAAAAATTTGGATATTCTTGTGTGCACTTCTGCCGGTGTAGAGGCAGTGACTAAAAGAGAACTTTTTAAACTTGGCATAAACGATTGCCCTGCAACAGACGGCAGACTTGCCTTTAAGGGCGATTTGCAAGACTTGTGCGAATGTAACGTAAACCTTCGCACGGCAGACAGAGTGCTTATAAAAATTGCAGAGTTTTCGGCTGAAACTTTCGATGAGCTTTTTGACGGCGTGTTTGCCATTAACTGGCGTGATTGGCTTTCGGTTGACCAAAGAGTTGTTGTTTCTGCAAAGAGCGTTAAAAGCAAATTGTTCGCCTTGTCAAGCCTGCAAAGCCTTGGTAAAAAAGCCATTGTAGAAAAACTTAAAAAAAGTTACAGAGTTGGCGTTATTGACGAAAACGGCAGTGAAACAAAAATAGAAATTTCGCTTAAAAACGACCTTGCAACGGTTTGCATAGATGCCAGTGGCGACGGTTTGCACAAAAGGGGTTATCGTGACCTTGTTGGGGCAGCTCCACTTAAAGAAACACTTGCTGCAGCAATGATTATGCTCAGCGTGTGGAACCCCGACCGGCCTTTTGTAGATTTGTTTTGTGGCAGTGGCACTTTGCCTATCGAGGCAGCAATGATTGGCCTTAACGTTGCGCCAAATGCCAACAGAAACTTTGCAATGCAAAACTTTAAGTTTTTTGACAATGCCGTGTTAGAGCAAACCTTGCAAAAAGCACGTGACAGCGTGGTTGAAAGACCACTTAAAATTTTTGGTTTTGACATTGACCAAAATGCAATTTCGTTGTCACTTCGACATGCCAAAAGGGCAGGTGTGCAGGAATACATTCATTTTCAAAGGCAGGATTTTAAAGACTTTTCGTCAAAAAGCAAATATGGCGTTATTGTCAGCAATCCACCTTATGGCGAAAGGCTCATGACAGAAAAAGAAGTGCGCTTTTTATACAAAGACCTTCGCACCAAGTTCGAAAGCCTTGACAGCTGGTCAATGGGCGTGCTTACGTCATATTATAATTTTGAAAAATCGTTTGGCAAAAAGGCAGACAAAAATCGCAAGTTTTTCAACAGCAACCTTGAGTGTCACTATTATCAGTATCTTGGTCCAAGGCCACCAAAACAAGAAAAGGTAGAAAACTGAAAAAAGCCCCACTCGTGAGAGAGGGGCTTTAAAATTGCAATTTTTTCAAAGTAACAAAAAAGTAACAATGCAAAATATAGCAATATAGTCAGTTTTGATGTATTATTATGGCAAAAGGAGAAGATATGGATTTTTCAGATAGATTGAAAGAGTTGAGAAGACTAAAGGGCGTATCACAGGAAAAACTTGCACAAGATATAAACATAAGCAGGTCATCTGTTGCAAAGTGGGAAAATGGTCTTGGCATGCCTACAGACGAGTCGTTAAAAATGCTTGCCGACTATTTTGGGGTCACCGTTGCATATCTTGCAAATGGTCAACAACAAACAATAAAAAGGTCGTCAAAAAAATTGACGTTAATTTCCATTGTGCTGGCAGTTGTTTTTGTGGGACTGGTGTGTGTGCTTGGCAGCATACAAAGCAAAATTTTTGACTATATTTTTCCTATATTGCTTGGTTGCATTCTTGTTATAATGGGTGTTTTCAATTGTATGGGCAATATTGCTTCTATCCATTGGTATAACAGACGCAAAGTGACAAAACAAAATCAAAAGGCATATTCACGAATTATGGGCATTGGCACAATTGTAATTGGTGTTGGTGTTGTTTTGGCAGGTGTTATGCAGGCTTTTTCAGATGGTCAGATTATGGAGTATATAATGGCAGGCAGTGTGATAACCGGTCTTGCTTTTATGTTGTATGCTCAGTTTAAATACAACAAAGGTATTTTTTAAACAAAGCGTTAAATAAAAACAAAAACCCCACTCGTTTGAGTGGGGTTTGATTTTTTATTTAATTTTAGGCTTGGGCAAATGCTGCCAAAATTGCATCACACAATTCTTGTCTTGTAGCAGGGTTAATAGGGTGGGCAATATCTTTAAATTCGCCATCCTTTGTTTTTTTGCTCGGCATTGCAATAAACATGCCAGCTTCGCCCTGAATAATTTTAATGTCGTGCACAACAAAACATTCGTCGATAGTAACTGATGCCACACCTTTAAGTTTAGAGTCATCATTTTCTACTTTGCGAACGCGCACTTCTGATATTTTCATTGGAGTATTCCTGCCCTTTGTTTATTTTTTGTCATTATATAGCATTTTATTGTGCATTTCAATAGTTTTTGAAAAATAATTTGACAATTTTGCAAAATATGCACAATAAAGACACATTTTGTTATACAAGTGCATAATATTTTATATGTTGACAATAGAAATGGTAAAAAACTGTTCGCACGTGCATTTCGTGGGTATTGGTGGGGTGAGCACTTCTGCTCTTGCTCAATGGTTGGTTGCAAACGGCAAAAAAGTGACGGGCAGTGACAAAACCAAAAGTGTTTTTACAAACAAACTGCAATCGCTTAGTGTGCAGGTAGATATTCCTTGCGGAAAAAATTTGTTGTGTGGTTGCGACTTTGTGGTGACCAACTCTGCTATAAGCAACGATGACAGCGAAGTTGTTCTGGCAAAAAAACTTGGCATACCAATTTTTAACAGAAACCAGTTGCTTGGTGTTGTTTTTGACAGCTTTTCAAAAAATATTGCAGTTTGTGGCATGCACGGCAAAACTACAACAAGTGCAATGATTGCACATTGTCTTGTTGTGGCAGATCAAAAACCAACGGCTTTTGTAGGTGGTATATGCAAAGATTTTGGCAACAATTTTTTGCATGGATCTTTTGACTTTTGTGTGGCAGAAGCATGTGAATACAGGTGCAATTTTTTGACCTTGCATCCACAAGTTTTGTGTATGCTCAACATCGACCTTGATCACACCGATTGCTTTAAAGATATCAGTCAGGTTAAACAGGCGTTTTGCAAATTTGCCAACAACCTTAAACGTGGTGGAACAATTGTTAAAAATGGTGACCAAAAAGAGTTTGACGATATAGAGGGTGTTTCATTTGGCATAACAAGGCAAAGCGACTATATGGCAACAAATCTTGTTCAAAAGTGTGGTTGCTATTCGTTTTGTGTGCAAAAACATGGCAGACTATATTCTAAAATAAATCTGCAGGTTGCGGGCATTCACAACGTTTGCAATGCATTGTGCGCTTTTGCAACTCTTGATTTGCTTGGTGTGCCACAAACCGTTATATCAAGGGGATTATGTACATTTAGTGGTGTAGAACGCAGGTGCAACGTATACAAAGGCAAAACCAACGTAGTTGTTGATTATGCTCACCACCCAAACGAAATAAAATGTTTTTTGCAAACTGTGGCGCAAATGGGTTTTGACAAAACTTATCTGGTTTTTCAGCCACACACCTACACACGCACACGAGATTTGTTTTGCGATTTTGCAAAGCACCTTGTTGCAGACGAAATTTTTGTGTTGCCAACCTATGCCGCACGCGAAAACAAAATTTTGGGTTGCGGTGGGCAAGACCTTGCAAACACATTGCAAAAAAAGGGCAAACAGGCAACCTTTGCAAACAACGTAAAAGACCTTGCCTGTCTGTTGAAAACAAAAGTAACAAAAAACGATGCCATTTTGCTTGTTGGCGCCGGTGACGTTGACCAAATGGTTGATTTGTTAATATAAAATTTGCATAAAAAAAGACCTGCGTTTGCAGGTCTTTGGTTTTGTTAGTCAATGCGGAATTGAATGCTTGTATATTTTGTTTCGTCTGGTGTCATTGCCATAAGTTTTTCTGGCAATTCTGCAAAACGGAAAGTTTCTGTCTGCATGCCTTTTACGTTAACTTTTTTTGTTGCAAGCATGTTGATAGCAGCAGGAAAGTTGCCTTGTGAGTTGCGAACAGAAATCATAGAAATTTGTCTGCGGTGCAATTTTGTGAGGTCGCACTTTTCATAAGTTGGCAAAAAGCCTGCAAGACAAATTGTGCCGTTTTTTCCACAAATGTCAATGGCATCGTTAAAGTGCAGTTTGCTTTCAGTAAGAAAAACAACTTTTTCGCACATTCTGCCACCAGTTATGCCATGAATGTTGTCTTTCCACGTTGCTTTGGTGCTGTTTTGTGTATAGTTTATGTTTTCGGTTGCAAGTTTTTCAAGTTGATCTGCATTGTCGTCAATTGCAATGGCAATGCCCTGATAATATGTTACCAGCTGTGCAAGAACATAACCGAGTTTGCTTGCGCCCATTATTGCAACGTGATCGCCTGGTTTAAGGTTGAGCTTGTCAATAATGTTGAGCGCCATAGAAACGTATTCTGCAAAAATTGCAGTTGTGTTTGGCATCTGGTCAGGAATGTGGTGCAACAAACTTTGGTGAACAATCGTAAAGTCGCTAAAAACACCTTCTGTGCTGTAGCCCAGCATATGCATATTTTCGCACTTTTGAGTTTCGCCCATTTTGCAAAAATAACATTCGCCACAAGGCAAAAAGCCTTCGATAATAACTCTGTCGCCTTTTTGCAAAAAGTTTGCGTTGTCTGGCATAACCTCACTTATAACACCAACTGCCTGTCTGCCAAGTGTGATTGGTGTTTGAACCTTGTATTTTCCGCTGAAAATTTTGAGGTCGGTTGTTGTTATTGCCGCAAGGTCAATTTTTACTTTGATAAATTCTTTAGAAGTTATTGCCTGACTTGGCAAAGTTTCGAGCACAAGTTTTTTTGCTTTTTGCAATGTATATGATTTCATACTTTTTCCTCACTTATATATTATTATACCAAAGGTCAGCCAAAAATCAAGGTTTTTGTTTTTATTATTGAATGTTTAACTTGCGTATGGTAAAATACATTTGGAAAATTTGTTGGAATTGAAATTTTTTACTAATATTTTTGATAAAACTTTGGGATAAAGTCGTAGTTTTATTTTTAACAAAAGGTGACTATATGAAAAATAATAAAAAAATAAATTTTACATCAACAAATTGGCTTGCTATATTTGTTTTTTCAATTGTAGTATGCATACTTTCAATTTTATGGATTATTTTTGCAAAAAGATTGGTGTTTGATTTTGAGGCAATTATAAGCGAATATTTTTGTTGGTACCCATATCTTGACGGTAAAATAGCAGTACCTGATGTCCCTTTTGAGGGAGTGGGTGCGTCGGACATATATCTTGATAATAATAGAAGAATATTTAATCAATATAATTATGGAATGATTGCAATATGTATTTTGTTTGCAATTTTAGCAATAATAAGTCTGAGTTGTTTTATTGTAAAAAAATATAGGCAAAAGCAAACGAAGAAGTGTGAT
>JAFVQA010000061.1 GCA_017505015.1 Clostridia bacterium | reverse complement strand
GTACCGGAAGGTGCGGCTGGATCACCTCCTTTAAAGGAGTACTTCATAAGAAGTACAGTCGACGTTAACTAGAGATAGTTAATGGTAGTCAGCAGGAACGAAAGTGAGAAGCTGATGAAGGAAAGAGACGAAGTTGGAACGTCTGACAAAAAACAATGCCAACAAACCCGTAACTGTGGTTTCGTTACTTATTCTCACAATGTCCACATTAAAGGAGTCAAGCGAAAGCTTGGCTATTTTTTTTGCTTTTTTAAGGTGCACGACGTTGCACCTTTTTTTGTTACAAAAAACTGACTCTTGACATTGTTTGTTTTTGGTATTATACTTTTTCAAAAATCGAGGTGTATATGAAGTTTGGTTTGTTGGGGCATCCGCTTTGTCACAGCATGTCGCCTTTTATCCATAGCGAGTTGTTTAAACTCAACGGCATAGATGGTCAATATAGTTTGTTTGACGTTTCGCCACAGGATTTGTCTGTAAAAACAAATTTGCTTTTTGATCTTGACGGTTTTAACGTGACTATTCCATATAAAAAAGAAATTATAAAATATATTGACTGCCTTGATAAAAGTGCACAAAGATACAACTCTGTAAACGTAGTTAAAACAGGCGACAAAAAAGTTGGTTATAACACAGACGTTGTTGGTTTTTTAAAGTCAGTTGAAAATATGGGTTCAAACCTTTGTGGAAAAGTGCTTATGCTTGGTTGCGGTGGTGTTGCCCAGATGATGGGTTGCGAAACGATAGATGCAGGCGGAACTCTTACCATTGCAGTGCGTGACGTAAACAGCCAAAAAGTAACAAATCTTGTGCAACTTTTGCATAAAATTGACAATAATGCAAAGGTTGACGTGGTTGACATAAAAAAAGTTTGTGGTCAATATGACGTTTTGCTTAATGCAACAAGTGTTGGAATGCACCCAAATGTAAATCAATCGCCTGTTGAAGAACAAGTTGTTGCAAACTGTAAATATCTTTTTGATGCAATTTACAACCCAAAAGATACTTTGCTTGCTAAATATGCACATATGAACAATGTAAAATTTGTTACCGGAATGGAAATGCTTGTTCGTCAGGCGGCAGAAGCGCAAACAATCTGGCTTGACGTTGCTTTTGATGAAAAAGACGTGCAAACACTTATAGACAAAGCAAACTTTTATATGGAGAACAAATGAACAAAAATATAATCACTCTCACGGGTTTTATGGGGTGTGGAAAAACGTATACTTCAAAAATTCTGGCAAGAGAAATTGGCTATAAACTGATTGATACCGATGCCGAAATTGTTGCAAGACAAGGCAAACCAATTTCGCAGATAATGAAAGAAGTTGGCGAAAGTGGTTTTCGTGAAATAGAAAAAAACGTTATTGCCAATTTGTTGCAACATGATTTTTTGGTGTTGTCTGTTGGTGGCGGTGCAATTTTGCACAATGCCGATTTGCTCATGGAAAACAGCACGGTTATTTTTTTAGACACACCTTTTGACTTGTGTTATGACCGAATAAAAAACGACAAGCACAGACCGTTGGTTTTTGGCAAAAGCAAAGAACAGGTTTTTGAGCTTTACACCAAAGGTTGCCTGTTTATCAGCAAAACTGCCATTTTTCATTTAAAAATATTGACGGAAGCGAAACTGTAAAAAAAATAAAAGAATTTTTAAAAACATATTGACAATTGCTTTTTGCGGGTATAAAGTTATTGTCAAGGAGAAAATCAATGAGAAAATCTTTCATCTTTGCAAGCTATTACTTTTTCTTTAACTTGTTTTTTGCAAAAACAAGTCTTTTGTGATAGTTTTTTTTCTTATTGATAGAGTATAAATCGTATATTGGGTCGGTATTCTTGATGTAAGAATACCGATTTTTTTGTTGGTATTATTCCGGAGGTTTTATATGGTAATCATTCTCAAACAAAATGCAAAAAAAGAAGAAATTAACGAATTGTTGCAATGGGTCAAAGCGCAAAACGTAGATCCACAATCAATCGAGGGCGAGTCTCAACACATTTTGGGTCTTGTCGGCAACACGCATGCCATCGACATTGATGCAATAACAACTTTCCCTGCAGTAGAAAGTGTTCGCCGAATTGCAGAACCTTATAAAAAAGCAAACAGAAAATTTCATCATCATGATACAATAGTAGATATAGCAGGTTATAAAATTGGTGGTGCCAATTTTCAGGTCATTGCAGGCCCATGTTCTGTAGAAAGCGAAGCACAGGTTGTTTCAATTGCAAAAAGCGTAAAACAATCAGGCGCACACCTTTTGCGTGGCGGTGCATTTAAACCGAGAACTTCACCATATGCCTTCCAAGGTCTTAAAGCAGAAGGGATACATTATCTTTTAGAAGCAAAAAAACAAACTGGCATGCCAATCGTTTCAGAGCTTATGAGCATGGAACATATAGACCTGTTCAACGACGTAGACGTTATTCAGGTTGGTGCACGCAATATGCAAAACTTTGTTATGTTGCGCGAACTTGGTGGTTGCAACAAACCAATTTTGCTCAAACGTGGCCTTGCAAACACTCTTGAAGAATTTTTGATGTCTGCCGAATATATCATGGCTGGTGGCAACAACAACGTTATTTTGTGCGAACGTGGCATTAGGTCATTCGACCATGCAACACGCAACGTGCTTGACTTGTCTGCTGTTCCTGTGCTTAAACGACTTACTCATTTGCCTGTTATTATCGACCCATCTCATGCAACAGGCAAGGCAGAACTGGTTGAATCAATGTCACTTGCAGCAGTTGCGGCAGGTGCAGACGGTCTTATTATCGAGGTTCACAACAACCCTAAAGCAGCATTGTGCGATGGTGCTCAGTCACTCGACTTTCCAATGTTCGAAAAACTTATGCACAAAGTAAACGTTCTTAAAGAATGTGTAGATTCACTCAAGGACTAATATGAAAAATCTTTATATTAAAACAAGCAAACCATACGACGTAAAAACAGGTGCAGGCGAAATAAACAACCTTGCAACGTATATAAAACAAGTTAAACAATGCAACAAAATTGCAATTGTAACAGACGACGTGGTTGGCAAACTTTATGGCGAAAAAATCAAAAATCTGCTTTGCGACTATGACGTGTGCTACAAAGAGTTTTTGCACGGCGAAGAACACAAAAATATGGCAACGGTTGCAACATTGCTTGAATTTTTGGCACAAAACAAACTTACAAGGGGTGACCTTGTTGTTGCACTTGGCGGTGGAATTGTTGGCGACGTTGCAGGTTTTGTTTCTGCAAGTTATTTGCGTGGTGTTGATTTTGTTCAGATTCCAACAACATTGCTTTCAATGGTCGACTCGTCTGTGGGTGGAAAAACAGGTATAAATTTGAGCTGTGGCAAAAATCTTGCGGGTGCTTTTCATCAACCTTGTCTGGTTGTTTGTGACCCAGACTTTTTGTCAACGTTGCCAGAACAAGAGTTTAAAAACGGCCTTGGCGAAGTTATAAAATATGGTTGCATATCAGACAAAAGTCTGTTTGATTTGCTTGAAAACAGCGATATAAAACAAAATATCGAACAGGTTATTTATACCTGCATTAAAATAAAAGCAAATTTTGTAGAACAAGACGAGTTTGATAACGGCGAAAGACAAAAACTCAACTTCGGGCATACTCTCGGTCATGCTATCGAAAAGGTGTCAGACTACAAAATTCCACATGGTCAGGCAGTTGGCGTTGGAATGAAACTTGTTTGTCAATGGGCAGAAAACCAAAACCTTACAAAAAAGGGTTGTGCAGACAAAATTGACAAACTGCTTGAAAAGTTCGACATGGTTCGTGACGTTGATTGTGACCATAAAGATTTGTGGCAAACAGTCACAAACGACAAAAAACTTAAAGGCAAAAACATAAACCTCGTGTTGATAAAAGAT
>JAFVQA010000060.1 GCA_017505015.1 Clostridia bacterium | reverse complement strand
TTTTACTGATGCAGACTGCTTTTGCAAACAAAAAAGGTGCTGATTATACAGCACCTTTTTAATACTTATTTTCGTTAATTCAATAATTGACTTGCGTCTAATTATTTCATTTCTACGTCTGCGTCATCAGGCAAACTTCGTTTTACTGATGCAGACTGCTTTTGCAAACAAAAAAGGTGCTGATTATACAGCACCTTTTTAATACTTATTTTCGTTAATTCAATAATTGACTTGCGTCTAATTATTTCATTTCTACGTCTGCACCAGCAGCTTTGAGTTTTTCAACGATTTCAGTTGCAGTTTCTTTAGAAACGCCTTCTTTAACTTTGCTTGGAGTTTTGTCAGCCATAGTTTTAGCTTCCATAAGACCAAGACCAGTGAGTTCGCGGATAACTTTGATAACGTTGATTTTGCTTGCACCAGCGTTGTTGAGAATTACGTCGAATTCTGTTTTTTCTTCTGCAGCAGGAGCAGCTTCGCCACCAGCAGCAGGACCAGCAACTACTGCAGCAGCAGCGCTTACGCCAAATTCTTCTTCGATTGCTTTAACCAAATCGTTAAGTTCGAGTACTGACATACCTTTAATATCTTCGATAAATTGTTTGATATCCATTTTAATTTTCTCCTTAATTTAATAATTATTCTGCCTTTTTGGCAATTTCGTTGAGTGCAACTGCAAGACCTCTGATTGGAGCTTGGAGTACGCTCAAGAGCATAGCAAGCAAAGTTTCTTTGTTTGGAACCTTTGACAATGCTTGAACTGTAGCTTCGTCTACGTATTTACCGTCGAGCATGCCACATTTGATTGACATTTTGTTGAGTTTTTTGATGCTTTGTGCTGCAACTTTTGATGGAGCAATAGCATCGCCATAAGAGAATGCAACAGCTGTTGGGCCGTTGAGATCTGCATCAAAATCAGTGTAGCCGAGTTCGTTCAAAGCGATTTTAACCAAAGTGTTTTTCAAAACTCTGTATTCAACTTCTGCTTTACGGAATTCGTTACGCAATTGTGTATCTTCTGCAACAGTAAGACCTTTGTAGTCAAGGATTACAAAAGAAGATGCACGTTGGATTTTGTCTTTGATTTGATCAACAATCTCTCTTTTTGCAATTTTGTTTGCGTTCAAATTACTTTTCCTCCTTTATAAAATTTTGGAAGGCATTTTGCCTTATATAAAGAAGCCCTTGTACCGACAGTACAAGGGAAACAAGATTTTTGCTTTATTACACAATATATTGTTTCTTCGTACCTCGGCAGGATTTACTTTGCGACCTGCTGTCTTTGGACAAAGGCTTATTTACTTTTAAGGTGTTCCATAAAGGAACTAAAATTAGTTTGCTCTGTAGTTTACTTTGATGCCAGGGCCCATTGTTGATGCAATGGCTACGCTTCTGAGGTAAGTACCTTTTGCAGCAGCTGGTTTAGCTTTTACAAGAGCTTCCATGATTGCGTTGAAGTTTTCTTCCAACTTTTCAACACCGAAAGATTTTTTGCCGAAGATAACGTGAACAACGGCTGTTTTGTCAAGACGGTATTCTACTTTACCTGCTTTAGCATCTTTGATAGCTTTAGCAACGTCCATAGTTACAGTACCGCTTTTTGGGTTTGGCATAAGGCCTTTAGGACCAAGGATACGAGCGATACGACCAACCATACCCATCATGTCAGGTGTAGTGATACATACGTCAAAACCAAACCAACCTTCGTTTTGGATTTTTGCAATCATATCTTCTGCGCCAACGAAATCTGCACCTGCAGCTGTTGCTTCGTCAGCTTTTGCACCTTTAGCGAGAACCAAAACTTTCATTTCGCGACCAGTACCGTTTGGCAATACCAATACGCCACGAACTTGTTGGTCAGCTTGTTTTGGGTCAACACCCAATTTTACGTGCAATTCCATAGTTTCATCAAACTTTGCTTTTGCGAGATCGCAAGCAAGGCTGATAGCTTCTTTTACTTCGTAAGCAGAGTTGTTAACTTGCTTAGCAGCGTCAATATATCTTTTACCTTTATTCATTAAAAACCTCCTGTGGTACAAACAAGTTTGCTACCAAACTCTCCCACTTAGTCTACAACTACAACACCCATGCTGCGTGCTGTACCTGCAATCATGCTGCATGCTGCTTCAAGTGAAGCTGCATTCAAATCTGGCATTTTTGTTTTTGCGATTTCCTCAACCTGTGCTTTAGTGATTTTTGCAACTTTGTCAGCTTGTGGTCTTGCAGAACCAGAGTTGATGTTGCATGCTTTTTTGATAAGCACTGGTGCTGGAGGTGTTTTGAGTACGAATGTGAATGACCTGTCTTGATAAATTGTGATTACAACAGGAATGATAAGACCATCTTGGCCTTGTGTTTTAGCGTTAAACTCTTTTGTAAAACCTGGGATATTGATACCGTGAGGACCCAATGATGAACCTACTGGAGGACCTGGAGTCGCCTTGCCGGCAGGCAATTGCAATTTTACAGCAGCAGTAACTTTTTTAGCCATAGTATATATCTCCTTCGTGGTTAAAGCGAAAAGCACTGAGAATTATATTTTACTTTTCTCCCACATAATAAACGAATTAGTTTGCAGACTCTATTTGTATAAAGTCCATATCAATATCTGTTTCGCGACCAAACATTGACAATACGACACAAACTTTTTGTTTTGCAGTGTCGATACTTTTTATTGAGCCGATCTGACCTTCGAATGGGCCAGAAACAACTTTTACGTAGTCGCCTACGTTATGAGAAAAATCTGTAACAACAGTTTCCAGACGGAGGCGTTTTACTTCTTCTTCTGTAAGTGGCAAAGCTTTACCTTGAGGGCCAACAAAACCTGTTACACCCCTTGTGTTAGTAATGAGATACCAAATTTGTGAAGAATATTTGAGTTTGATGTAAACGTAGCAAGGCATAATTTTAGTCACAACGAGCTTTTTCTTTCCGTTGCGTTCTTCTACTGTTTCATCAACCAAAATTTTGATTTCAAAAATTTCATCTTGCAAATTGTTGTTTTCTACCATTTGCTCGATGCTCTTTTTTACCAAATCTTCATAACCAGAATAGGTATGAAGAACATACCATTTTGCCTCTTCCATCTGCCTTCCTTTATGCTCCAACTGAAGTCAAAAGACCCAAAATCCAGCTGAACAACAAGTCAGCCGCACCAACAGCGATCAAAAAGAACAAAACTACAACCAAAACGATACCGAGGTTTTTAACAACTTGTTTTGGTGTTGGCCAAGTAACTTTTTTGAGTTCTGCCCAGCTTCTGCCAATCCAAGCAAAAAACCTTTTGAAAATGTTTGGTTTTTTATTTTTAGTTTGAGTTGCCATAGGTTACCTCTGATTATTTTGATTCTTTGTGAACTGTGTGTTTTTTGCAGAATCTGCAATATTTTTTGAGTTCGATACGGTCAGACGTATTCTTTTTATTTTTCATATTGTCGTAGTTACGTTGTTTGCATTCTGTGCAAGCAAGAGTAATTTTGACTCTAGCGCCTTTTGCTGCCATAATTTCTCTCCTAAATTACATAAAAAATTAACACCCGATACGAGTGCTAAAATATATTATCACACCTAAACAAGATTGTCAAACGATTTTTCAAAAATAAATTGACAATAAAACACAGGTGTTTTTTATTGAGTTTTTATTGTCTCTATCATAAAAACAGTTAATAAAATAATGAAAAAGGCTTCCCCTTTTCTATATTGCGAATTTGCTTTAGCAAAACGCAACAGGGGAAGCTTGCGAAATTCATATGAGCCTGATGAGGTTGAAAATATAAACAAATCCAACCTCATCCGTCCGATATTCATCGGACACCTTCTCCTTGGTCAAAAGGAGAAGGCTTTAATAATAACTTATCCTTATAAAATCTACTATTTAATAAGACAAAAATTTTATTTATTTTGATTTAGATTACCATTCAGTAGTAGTTTCATTGCCGTTTTTGTCTATATAAGTTACTCGAATTATATTGCCTTCAGCGTTATATTCGTATATATAAGTATGCGAATCTTCTTGGCTATCCAAAAAGACTTCTTTTATTTTCTTACCGTTTTCGTTATACTCATAATCTATAGTGTATGAATAACCTTGACTATCCGAGAATGTTTCTTTGATCTTTTTGCCGTTTTCATCATACTTGTATGTGTAGATCTCTAAATAACCATCACCATTCAAGGATGTTTCTTGTGTTTTTCTGTTGTTTTCGTCATACTCATAATCTGTAATATATGAATAACCCTCACTATCAGAGTATGTTTCTTTTATTTTATTATTCTTTTCATCATACTCATAATCTATCTGCGAAGAAACCTCACTATCTGCGTACGTTTTTTTGGTCAAATTACCACTTTTATCATATTCGTAAAGTTCGGTAAGTACCCATATATTATCGCCATCATAGCGTTCTTGTTTTACTTTATATCTGTTTTCATTGTAATAAGAATCGAAACAATACTCCATCTTACCCTGATAGTAATATGTTTCCTTAACAACTAAATAGTTCGAATTACAAAGATAAACGATAGTTCTTCCGTCTGGTGAATTTTTCTGACTGATAGTATATTTCGCACCACACATACAATTATATTCATCGTTCAGGGTATGTCTTTGCCGACTTTCCTCATCAAGGTTGCCACACCTGACACACTTTAGTTGATGATAATGGTCGTCATATGCATATTCGGCATAACTATGTCCGAGTGCTGCCCCATCTATTGTAGAACAAATTTTACAAATTGCCGGATTTATACAATCAGCACTTTTCCAATCGTGTCCGCCGCCAGTTCTTTTTTCACCACATATATTACATGTTGTATCGCAAACATTATCATAGGTATGGTCGCACTTGTTTCCACAAGCAGTCAATCCAAATGCAACTAACAAAGAAATACATACAACAAGTAGCGCTGTTATTATTCTATTTCTTTTCATGTTTTTGTTCTCCATATCAAAAGTTGCTTTTTATTATTACTCTATAAGCATATTTTTATTATAACAATAAAAAATGCATCTATCAAGTAGGCTTAATATTAAAAACGCACCCGATTGGGTGCGTTTGTTTTTTTGTTTAATAATTAGCGTTTGCCAAGTTCTTTGTTGAGTTCATAAAGACCTGCACTGTCTTTTGCAAACAAGTTGTATTTTGTAATGAGGTCACGTGCAGATTCTTCTTCTTCAAGTTGTTCTTTAACAAACCAGTCGAGGAATTGTGCTGTGCGCCAGTCTTTAACGCTCATTGCTGCATCATAAATGTCGTTGATGAGTGAAGTTACGTATTGTTCGTGTTCGTAGCCTGCTTCCAATACAGACAAGATGCCATCAAAAACTTTGTCTGGCTTTGCGATAGCCAACAATTCAACTTTTTGGTCGTTTTCGATGAGATATTTGCGAATTTTAAGAGCATGTTCTTGTTCTTCGCCTGCTTGCAATTCATACCAGTGAGCGAAACCGTCAAGACCCATGTCGCCAAGATAGTTTGCCATATCCAAATAGAGATATGCAGAATAAAGTTCTTTGTTGATTTGATCATTCAAAAGTTCATATACTTTTTTATCCATTATAATATCCTCCCCTTTATATCTTTATTGTTTTTATAACACTTAAAGATATTCAAGACCTTTGTCTTGCATTTGCTTATACCTATATTATACGCAAAAAAATTTATTTGTCAACATAAATGATAATAATTATCAGTTATTTTTTAATTTTTTATTTAAAGCAAAAAAAGACAACTTTAATCAAGTTGTCTTTTTGTTTTGGTGGACGTGATGGGACTTGCACCCACGTATGGACGAGCAACCATACAGCCTTCTCCGTGCGCAGTCATTTTTTTGTTGTCCCCTTTTGTGCTTGAAATGACACAATAACAAAAGAGCAATGCGTTTAATCTACGACGACAGGCAACGCAAAACCTGCCGACATTTTACCGCATATTATGACGCCGTTAACCTGCCATGCGGTATGCAGGGACGACGAGCTGCGTTAATTAAGCAGCGTAAGCAAAATTGCTTGTGCTATTATTGTTAGCGTTTAAATTTAAGTTTCCGTTTTTACACAGACGAGCCTGTGGCACGCTTACCATACAACCGACCTCACCCAGCGAATCTAAAAACACGCCCATGAGTTTGTTTGTGATAAACAATATATTAAGTTTTGGGTTTTAACTATAACACAAATTTGTGTTTTTGCAAATATGTTTTGCAGAAAGCAGATCTTGTCTGCCTTTCTGCCTTAATATCTGCCTTTGAGCGCTTCGTGAACGTCACGTTGTTGCTGACGATCAAGGTCACGTTTTGCAATTGAATCACGCTTGTCAAAAAGCTGTTTGCCTTTTGCAAGAGCAATTTCTACCTTGACCAAAGAACCGTTTAAATAAACTTTGAGCGGAACTATTGAATAGCCTTTTTCTTTAACCTTGCCAAGCAGACGCATTATTTCATGCTTGTGCATAAGCAAGCGTCTGTCACGGCGTGGTTCAACGTTTGAATAACTGCCTTTGTCATAAGGTTTGATATATGCATTTTTTAAAAGAAGTTGTCCGTTATAAATTGTGGCATAACTGTCTTTAAGGTTAACTTCGCCCTGGCGGATTGACTTTACTTCGCAACCGACAAGGTTAATGCCAGCCTCGAAAGTTTCGACCATGGTGAAGTCGTGAAATGCTTTTTTGTTTGTTGTTATAACTTTCATATTTATATTATACCATATCAACAAGGTCAAAATCAATCTTTCGTGAAAGCACGTCTGATGATACAACCCTTATTTTAACTTGCTGGCTCAAACTAAACTTATGGTTTTTGCCAATGAGTGAATAGTTTTTCTGGTCATATTCGTAGATGTCTTCCGGCAGATATTCCAGCCTTATAAGCCCTTCTACTGTGTTTGGCAATTCTACAAAAATGCCAAAGCTTGTAACACCACTGATAATTCCATCAAACTCCATACCCACGAGTCTTTGTGCAAACTCTGCTTTTTTCATATCATCTGCATCGCGTTCTGCCTCGTCTGCAATTTTTTCGCGTTCGCTTGACTGAACGCATGCATCCTGCACAAAACCATTCATTCGGTTTATCGTGTGGTCATCCACAGAGCCGTGTAGAACAAGTTTGAGCACACGATGAACAACCAGGTCGGGATAGCGACGAATTGGTGAAGTAAAGTGGCAATAGCAATCACTCGCCAAACCAAAGTGACCAAGGTTTTCGTGATGATATTTTGCTTTTTGCATACTGCGCAACATAACCCTGCCAACTATATGTTCATATGGCATACCCTCTGCCTGTTGCATGATTTTTTGCAGACTTGAAGAATGAATATCTTCAAGACTTTCGTTTATATACAAGCCGAAAGTTTTTAAAAATCCGTTAAGGTCGTTGAGTTTTTCGGCATCTGGCTTTTCGTGCACACGATATGCAAAAGGCAACTCCATGTGATATACGTATTCTGCAACGGTTTCGTTTGCCAAAATCATGAACTGCTCTATCATTTTGTGCGAAATTGTGCGTTCATATGGAACAATATCAACAACTTTGCCCTTTTCGTCCATGACAAACTTTACTTCTTTTGTTTCAAAATTGATAGCACCTTGTTTTTGGCGTTTTTCAACAAGCAACTCTGCAAGCTTGCTCATTGCCAAAACGTCATTTTTAATGTGAGTATATTTTTCACAAGCCTGTTCGTCACCATTGATAATATCAGTAACGTCATCGTAAGTCATGCGTTCAACCGTTTTGATAATACCTTCGCAAATGTCAGAATCTATAACCCTGCCTTTTTTGTCGATAGTCATAAGGCAACTTATAGTAAGGCGATATTCTTTTGGGTTGAGCGAACAAATGCCGTTTGACAACTCTACCGGCAACATAGGAAACACTTTGTCAGGAAAGTATACGCTTGTGCCACGCTCGAAAGCCTCTTTGTCAATTGCACTGCCTTGTTTTACGTAGTGCGAAACGTCTGCAATATGCACACCCAAAGTAACTGTGCCGTCATCGTTTTGTTGTATAGACACAGCATCGTCAAGGTCACGCGCATCTGCACCGTCAATGGTAAACACCGTCATATTTGTAAAGTCACGACGATTTTTATGTTTTTTGATATCTACCGTTTGTGGCACGTTTTTTGCAGATTGCTTTACACTTTCAGGAAAGTCAGGATTTATGCCGTGTTGCAATGCCACAGACAAAATATCGTTGCCCTTTTGATTGAGATAACCAATAACGTTTATAATTTCGCCTTCTGGGTTGCGTGCACCTTGTGGATAATCTGTAATTTTTACCAAAACTTTCTGTCCGTGTTTTGCGCCCATTGTTTTGTGACTTGGAACAAATACGTCTTTAAAAAACTTGTCGTCATCTGGCACGACAAAGCAAGAGTGTTTTTTGTCGCAAGTGCCAACAAGCTGAGTAACACCACGTTGCAGAATTTTGACAACTTCGCCCTCGTCACGACTGTGTGGAATTTTTTTTACAAGAACCCTGTCCATATGCAATGCACCGTTAAGGTGTGCACGCGAAATAAACAAATCTGGCGAAGTTGCTTTTTCGTCAATGCAAAAAGCAAAGCCCCTTGCATTGCCCTGAAGTTTGCCAATTACAAAAAAGTTGTCGTCAAACTTTTTATATTTTTTGCTTTTGGGGTCAAAGGTCATTTCGCCGTCATCGCAAATGCTGTCCATTGCTTTTATAAGTTCTTCGCCAAGCGTTTTGTTGTTTACGCCAAACAAGTCGTAAAGTTGCTTTGTGCTGAAAGAAGTTTTTTCGTGATTAAAAATAATTTCTTTTACTTTTTCTTTAAAGGTCATATTTTTAGTATTTCTCTTTTTGTATATTTTAACTCAAAAAAAACGGGACGACCCAGTGTCGCCCCGCAAATTGTTGTTATTAAAGAAGACCAATAACAAAGAAAAGAACTGATGATACTGCAAGAACAATACCACTGATAATAGTCCATTTTTTCAATTGGTTTTCAAATCTCTTTGCTTTGTTTTTGCCATAGAAAGTGTCTGTAGAACCAGCACCAGTAATAGCATCGCTACCAGAAGAGTTACCTGGTTGTTTAATAACTGCAAAGATACAAAACGCTGCAGAAAGCGTCATAAGAACCAACAATATAATTTTGAGCGTCAACGCTAATTCATAACTCATTGAGAATATCCTCCATTAGTGTTTGAATAGTGTATCATATTTTTTTTGATTTGACAACAATTTAAACCTTATTTTTGTTTTATAAGCACTTTGCCTGTCATTTCTTGTGGGATAGGCATGCCCATTGCATAAAGCATTGTTGGAGCTATATCGCACAGTGCACCGTTTTCCAAAACAACCTTGTCTTTAAGGTCGTTGTCGATAAGCACAAGTGGAACAGGATTTGTTGAGTGTGAAGTGATTACGTTGCCCTGTTTGTCAAACATTGTTTCGGCATTTCCGTGGTCAGCAGTGAGCAACACTCTGCCACCTTTTGCCAAAATTGCGTTTACCAAAGTGTTTACGCAATCGTCAACTGCTTTTACTGCTTTGATTGCAGCATCCATAATGCCAGTGTGACCAACCATATCGCAGTTTGCATAGTTGAGAATCATTGCATCATATTTTCCACTTTCTATTGCAGCAAGTGCTTTTTCTGTAACTTCATATGCACTCATTTCTGGAACAAGGTCATATGTTGCAAATTCTTTTTTAGAAGGAACAAGAACCCTGTCTTCATTTTCATTTGGTTTTTCTACGCCACCGTTAAAGAAGAAAGTAACGTGAGCATATTTTTCTGTTTCGGCAATGCGAACTTGAGTCATATCGTTGTTTGCAAGATATTCACCCAAAGTGTTTTTGTGGCTTTCTGGTCTGTAAGCAACGTCTACGCCAACAAAACTTTCGTCATATTGAGTCATGCAAACCCAATGAACGTCACGTTGTTTGCCTTCAAGGTCAAAGCCGTTAAAACCTGGTTGAGTGAATGCACGAGTCATTTCTCTTGCACGGTCTGGACGGAAGTTGAAGAACACAACGCTGTCACCGTTTTCGATTGTAGCAACAGGTTTGCCGTTTTCTACAATAACTTTTGGCAACATAAATTCGTCTGTAACGCCGTTGTCATAACTTGTTTGAATTGCATCAAGTGGTGACTCAAATTGTTCGCCAGCACCCAAAGTCAACATGTCATACGCCTGAACAACACGTTCCCATCTGTTGTCACGGTCCATAGCATACATACGACCACAAACTGTTGCAACCTTGCCAAAGCCAAGTTCTGCCATTTTGTCGCAAACTTGTTTTACGTAACTATAGCCACTCGTTGGGTGAACGTCACGGCCATCGAGATAGCAATGAACGTATACGTTGTCAAGACCTTGTCTTTTTGCAAGTTCGATAAGTGCAAAAATATGAGTCATGTGACTGTGAACGCCACCGTCAGAAGTAAGACCCATAAGGTGAAGTTTGCCACCAGTTTTTTTGCAGTTTTCTACTGCGCCCAAAAGTGCTTTGTTTTCAAAAAAGTCGCCGTCGCTGATAGACTTTGTTATTCTTGTGAGTTCCTGATAAATAACGCGACCTGCACCAATGTTAAGGTGACCAACTTCGCTGTTGCCCATTTGACCTTCTGGCAGACCAACTGCCATGCCACTTGCGTTAAGGTTTGAGCAAGGATACTCATTCATAAGACGGCAAACGTTTGCACTGCCTTGTGTTTTTATTGCATTTCCTTCTGTTTGGTCATAAAGGCCATAGCCATCCATAATGACCAATGCTGTCAATTTTTTATCCATTATTTCGCCTTTACGATAGCCTGGAATTTTTCTGGAACAAGGCTTGCACCGCCAATAAGACCACCGTCGATTTGTGGCATTGACAAAAGATCTGCTGCGTTCTTTTCGTTCATGCTGCCACCGTATTGAATAAATACATTTTGTGCAACTTCATCGCCATATTTTTCTGCAAGGATACCACGGATATAACCGATTGCATCGTTTGCTTCTTGATTAGTTGCTGTTTTGCCAGTGCCGATTGCCCATACAGGTTCGTAAGCAATAACAACGTCTGCCATTTGTTCTGCAGTAACATCTGCCAAACCTTCGAGTGTTTGACGTTTGAGCACTTCTTCCATCAAACCGCCTTCGCGTTCTGCCAAAGTTTCGCCAATGCAAACGATTGGTTTAAGACCACCGTTAAGTGCAGCAAGTGTGCGTTTGAGAACAGTTGCATCTGTTTCGCCAAAATATTGACGTCTTTCGCTGTGACCGATAACAACGTATTCTACGCCAAGTTCTTTAAGCATGTTAACACTGATTTCGCCTGTGAAAGCACCGCTTTCTGCCCAGTGAACGTTTTGTGCACCAATTGCAACGTTAGTGCCCTTTGTAAGTTCAACCGCAGTTGCAAGATCAGTGAATGGAATGCAAAGTGCAACACGGTTGTTTGCACCTGCAACCAAAGGAATAATATCGTTGATAAAAGCTTTTGTGTCGGCAATTGTTTTGTTCATTTTCCAGTTGCCGGCAATAAATTTGTTTTTCATATTATACAAACCTTCTTGTTTTTTAATTATTTGTTGTCAAGGCAAGCAATACCTGGGAGTTCAAGACCTTCCAAGAATTCAAGGCTTGCGCCACCACCAGTTGAAATGTGGCTGATTTTGCTTGCAAAGCCCATTTGGATTGCTGCTGCTGCACTGTCACCACCACCGATGATAGTGATTGCTTCGCTGTTGTCTGCAAGTGCTTGTGCAACTGCTTTTGTGCCTTGTGCAAGAGTTGGGTTTTCAAACACGCCCATTGGACCATTCCAGATAACTGTTTTTGCTTCTGCAACAATGCCTGCATAAAGTTTTTGAGTTTCTTCACCAATGTCAAGACCTTGTCTGTCTGCTGGGATAGCGTTGCTTGCAACAGTAACAACTTCGATAGGTGCATCGATTGGGTTAGGGAAATCAACTGCAGTGCGAGTATCTACTGGAAGATACATTTTAACGCCTTTTTCTTCTGCCTTGGCGAGCAAGCTATTTGCAAGGTCAAGTTTTTCAACTTCGCAAATGCTTGTGCCAACTTCGTAACCCATTGCTTTAAAGAAAGTATAAGCCATGCCACCACCGATGATAAGGCTGTCTACTTTGCTGATGAGGTTTTCGATAACGCCGATTTTGTCTGATACTTTTGAACCACCAAGAATTGCAACGAATGGTCTTGCTGGGTTTTCAACTGCACCACCAAGGAATTTAAGTTCTTTTTCAATAAGGAAACCTGCTACAGAAACGTCAACGAATTTGCTGATGCCCGCTGTAGAAGCGTGTGCTCTGTGAGCTGTGCCAAAAGCGTCGTTTACGTATACGTCAGCAAACGCAGCCAATTTTTTGCAGAATTCTTCGTCGTTCTTTTCTTCTTCTGCATGGAAACGAAGGTTTTCAAGCATAACAACTTCGCCAGATTTTACGTTTGCAACGAGCTCACAAGCGCTTTCGCCTACAACGTCTGTTGCAAGTTTAACTTCCATACCCAAAAGTTCGCCAAGTCTTTTTGCCGCAGGAGCAAGGCTGTATTTGTCGTTGAATTGACCTTTTGGTCTGCCAAGGTGGCTCATCAAAATAACTTTTGCACCTTGTTCCAACAAATATTTGATAGTTGGAAGAGCCGCATTGATACGGTTGTCGTCTGTGATGTTTTTGTTGCCATCGAGTGGAACGTTAAAGTCTACTCTTACAAGACATCTTTTGTCTTTAACGTTTACGTCTACGATACTTTTTTTCATATTAAAATCCCTCCCAAAGGATATTACGTTTAAATTTGTTTTTATTGAACTGCACCACGTGCAATTTTTGCAAGGTGGTCACCAACTCTTTCGAGGTTGCCGACAAGGTTGATAAACACCGAACTGCTTTCGATTTTACATTCGCCTTCGTTAAGACGTTTGATATGAGATTCGAGCAAAGTTTTTTTGCAATCGTCCACAATATCTTCGCGCGCTTCGATTTCAGGCAAACGAGATTCTACCCTGTATTCAAACACGTCTACAACGGCGGCAAACTGATCGTCCAGCACAGATTGCATATGTTTGATTTCGTCCATAACTGCAGGTGAGAATGACAAACCAGTTTCTTCTACAGTACGGCAATAACGACGAATGTTTTCTGCCAGTTCTGAAAGACGGTCAACGTCTGTCAAAGCGTGGTGAATCATACCCAAAGTTTTTTCGTCGGCATAGGCAACTTCTTTGTTTGAAACTTTGATGATATATTTTGTGATGCTTGAACTATAAAACTTGAGTTGTTTGCGATAAAGTTCAACTTCGTCAAGTTTGCTGTAGTCTTTGCTTGTAAATGCGTTGATAGAAAGGTTGAGTGCTTCTTGCGCAACCATAATTGCGTTTGTTACTTCTTTTACAGATTGTGCAACGGCGATTGCAGGAGTTTCCAAAAAGCGATCGTCGATAAATTTGCAACGCATAACTTCTTTGTCGTCTGCTTTGTCTTTGATGAGCATTTGTGCCACTTTTACCAGCACGTTTGACAAAGGCAACAAAATGAGTGTTGTAATTACGTTGAAGACTGTGTGGAACATTGCAATTTGTGTTGCAGGTGCACCAGGGAACCATGTCTGGAACGTAACTTCGAAAAAGCTTGGCCACAATACCAGCATAATCATAAATGCAATCGAACCGATAACGTTGAACATCAAGTGAACGAGTGATGCACGTTTACCGTTTGCATTTGCACCGATTGATGACAAAAGTGCAGTAACGCAAGTACCGATGTTTGTACCAAGAATAACGTACAAAACAGCGTTGCCACCACCACCGATAGCAATGCCGGCTGCCGCCATTGAAACGATGATACCAGTTGCCGCAGATGAGCTTTGAATAAGTGCTGTAAACAATGCACCAATAACAAGCAACAAAATTGGGTTTGTTATTGTTTGCAAAGTTTCCTGAAAGAAAGGAGCATCTCTCATTACTCTCATTGCATCTGACATGATGTCAAGACCAATAAACAACATACCCAGACCGGCAAGAATTGCACCAAGTGTTTTTGTTTTGTCTTTTTTTGCAAGGATTGTCATAAACGCACCAATAAAAGACAAAAGCATGAGCCAAGTTGTAATATCAAAAGATTGCAAAGCAGCAAGTTGTGCTGTGATTGTCGTACCAATGTTTGCACCCATGATGATTGGCACAGCCTGTGTCAAAGTAAGGATGCCTGCATTAACGAAACCGACAGTCATAACCGTTGTTGCAGATGAGCTTTGGATGATGACAGTCATGCCGGCACCAACACCAACGCCCTTTATTCTATTGTTAGTAACACTGTTGAGGAGTGAGCGCAAACTTGTGTTTGCAAGTTTTTCCATACTGCCAGACATCATATTCATGCCGACAAGGAACACGCCAAGGCCCGCAAGCAACATAAGTATGTTTGTAATACTTATTTCACCGGCGGAGACCATAAATGAAGCTAACATTTTTAAAATCCCCCATTATCAAATTTTTGGTTATAACAATTATATAACTTTTGGCAGGCAAGGTCAATGAAAAACAAAAAAAACTGCCCTAAAAAGGACAGTTTGTTGGTTGTTATACAATTGTCAAATATTTGTCACATAAAATATTTTTCGAGTAAAGCAAGTTGTTCATCGACGGTTCTTGTTTTAAAAACTTCGTTAAGCAAAGGTTTAACACCCCTTTTTCCTTTGAGATATGCACCGATATGCTTTTTCATTTCGCCTGCAACAACGTTAGACGGCAAATGTTTTAGCATAAGCTGATAATGAATTTTAATGTCATCAAACGGATTAACGTCAGCCTGCTGACCTGAAAGTTCGGCAAACAGCCACGGTTTCCCACCAGAACCACGACCAATAGCAACACCGAACGCTCCCGTTTGTTCAAGCACTTTGTCAACGTCTTCTTTGGTTTTTACGTCGCCGTTTGCATAAACGGGGATATCTACCGCATTTACAACCTGACCGATAATATCCCAGTCGGCAACACCACTGTACATTTGTTCTTTGGTTCGACCATGCACGGTAATCATACACGCACCACTGTCCTGACACATTTTTGCAAACTCAACGGCGTTAACGTTGTTGTCAGTATAGCCTTTGCGAAATTTTACACTTACAGGCTTGCCACTGTTTTTAACGCAGGCCTCAATAATTGCAGACGCTTTTTTGGGGTCAAGCATAAGCGCACTGCCCTCGCCATTTCGCGTAACTTTTGGAACAGGGCAACCCATATTTATATCTATTGCATCAAAATTTTGAATTTCGTCATATTTTACAACCTCTGCAAAAACATTTGGGTCATGACCAAACAACTGCACTGCAACCTTGCTTTTTGTGTCTTGTGGCAACTCCATGCCAAGCATGTCAAAAGCAACCTTGTTTTTTTGTTTAAGCGACATTGCCGACACCATTTCGCTCACGATAAGACCGCAGTTATATTTTGCACACAAATAGCGAAAACCAACGTCGGTATACCCTGCCAGTGGAGCCTGCATAAGGTTGTTGCACAACGAATTGATAAAATCGTTTGTTTTCATTTTTTAAAGACCTTTTTGTTTTGCCTCGTTCCAGAAACTTTCCATAACGTCGTTTGGTGCATCTGCAAAACTGTCGTATTTTTCAAGCACCTTGCTTTCCATATATTCAAACCTGTTTACAAATTTAGTAACGGCTTTGTTAAGAGTTGTTTCAGCATCCAACCCAAGATAGCGGCAGATGTTAACTGCCTGAAAGAGTAAATCGCCTGCTTCTTTTTCTATTTCATCGTTGTTTCCAAGGGCAACTGCCTGTTTGAGTTCGTTGCTTTCCTCTAATAACTTGTCAAACAAACCGCCTTGTTCTTTCCAGTCAAAACCATTTTTAGAAGCGCGTTTTTGCACCTTTGACGCACGAGTGAGCGAAGGCAAACCTTTTGCCACCTTATGCATAGTGTCAGTAACGGTGCTTGTACCCTTTTCGATAGCCTTGTTCTTTTCCCAAACAGACAAAGCATCTTCTGCATTGGTTGCCTTGTCAATGCCAAACACGTGGCTGTGACGGAAAATAAGTTTTTTGCACAAAGATGCAACAACTTCTTTTTCGTCAAACTCGCCATCTTCTTCGGCAAGCGAAATGTGAAAATAAGGTTGCAAAATGTTGTCGCCGGTTTCTTCTACCATGTTGTCTATATCGCCGCTGTCAATGGCATCTACAAGCTCATACGCCTCTTCAAGCACGTTTGCACGCAAACTTTCGTGCGTTTGAACCTTGTCCCATGGGCAACCGTTTTCGCCACGCAAAACACGCAAAATTTCTTTGAGGTCTGCAATTTCAAAACTCTTTTTTTGTGTGAGTGGCTTTGTTTGAATGAGCAGACTTGTACGTTCGTCATAACTGCGTTGTTGGTCAAGTTCATACAGAGCAATGTTCTTGACTCTGCAACCGTTGCACAAAACAACGTCTTCTTCGTCGTCAAAAAACTTTGAAAGTTTTTCTTTAACGGCAGATGCAAGATATTTGTCGTCAATTTCGGTAACTACCAAAGGCACGTTTGTAGACAAAGCGTCACTATCCACAAGTTCGGTTGCGCAAAAATATTGAAATTTGCTTTGTGGGCAAACAGACAACGCTTTTTGACTTCGTGCCACGCCAGGAACAATTTTAAACTGACATTTGTCTTTTAAATATTGC
>JAFVQA010000059.1 GCA_017505015.1 Clostridia bacterium | reverse complement strand
ATGCATTTTTTTTGAAAAAATAGTGAATAGAATATATAAATTAGTTTTATAGATATGCGTTTGAGATTTTTATTACTTGTTATTTTATGTTTATTTAGCTCGTTTAGTTTTGGGCAGGCATCGCCAAAAATTATGCTTGGTATAGATGTGCTTGAGCAAATGAAGTTTTCGCCTTTGAAGTATAAACGCGTTGGCTTGTTGACGCATCCGGCAGGCGTAAACAGATACGGCAAAAGTACTGTGGATATTCTTTATCGGGCAAAAAATGTAAAATTAACTGCTTTGTTTGGTCCGGAACATGGGATTTATGGCGACGAAAAAGCAGACGTTCCAGTATTGGATAAAATCGATCGTCGCACAAAATTGCCTGTGTACTCGCTTTACGGAAAGTATCGCAAGCCAACTCCACAAATGTTGTCGAAAATAGATGTTTTAGTTATAGACTTACAAGACGTAGGTGCGAGGTCGTACACTTACATAAGTTGTATGTTGCGAGCTATGGAAGCTTGCTTTGAAAACGGTAAAGAAGTAATGGTTTTAGACCGACCAAATCCACTTGGTGGGTTGAAAATCGATGGTCCGATGCTCGATATGGAATTTAAAAGCTATGTTGGTATGTTTCAGATTCCATATGTTCACGCTATGACGATTGGCGAGCTTGCACGTTTTGCAAAAAATACGCGTGGAGCAATGGAAATTACATCAAATTATCAGCGTCATGGAAAACTTACTGTTATCCCAATGCGAGGTTGGAAACGCTCGATGCTTTGGAGCGATACAGGCTTGCGTTGGCGTCCGACAAGTCCAGCTGTTCCAACATTTTCGGCTGCAGTTGGATATTCTATGACAGGCTTAGGTTGTCAGCTTGGCGGGTTTCAGCATGGCTATGGAACTACAAAACCGTTTCGTCTTTTGACATTTCCAAATAAGACGCCAGAGCAGATTAAAGCGTATCTTGATAAATACAGAATCAGAGGGGTTTCGTTCTTTCCAGCAAAAGCAAAATCATTAGACGGCAAAAAAACAGTCAATGGCTTGTATGTTTCAATTAGCAATTGGAGTGTGTTGCGTCCGACAGAATTGAGTTTCTATTTGATGAAGCTTACTTGCGTGTTCAATGGTGGAAACATATTCAGATATGCACCAAAAAATCAGGCGTTGCTTTTTAACAAGCACACAGGCTCAAAGGAATTTTGGCGCGAGCTTTCTACCAAAGGGGCGTATACCGATATCGATTACTTTATTCGCAAATGGCAGGCACAGAATGTTGCTTTCAAAAAGTATTCGTCAAAATTTTACATATATAAATAAAGGTTGTTTATGAAAAAATTGATAATTGTAGCATCGCTTTTGATAAGCGTTTTTATGATTTCATGCAAAGGGCAATTTTGCTCCGAAACAAGAGTTGCAAACTTAACAGTAGGCGAAGGATTTGTAAATCCGATAGGGTATTCGCTTGAGGATTTAAGTTTTTCGTGGCAGATGCAATCGTCTAAGGCAGGTGCAAAGCAAAGTGCTTACAGAATTCGCGTTGCTACATCGCCAGAAAAATTGAATACGCCAGATGTTTGGGATAGTGGCAAGGTTGTAAGTTCGGATTCTGTTGCAGTTGCTTACAAAGGTCGCAATATAAAATCAAGAGAAAAACTTTGGTGGGACGTTATTGTCTGGGATGAAAATGGTAAAGAATTAGAACCATCTTCAGTAGCATCTTTTGAGGCTGGCTTGTTAGATAATTCCGAATGGAAGGGCAAATGGATTACAGCAGAATTTGAACCAAATGTTTATCGCGAAGTTAATTTTTCGCATCTCAAAAGTAGCAAGCTTTATCCGTTCTACTCGCCAGTATATTTACGCAAAGATTTCTCTGCAAAGGGAAAAGAAATTAAATCAGCACGCTTGTATATGACAGCTCGTGGCGTATATGTGGCTTATTTGAACGGAAAGAAACTTGGCAATGATTTTTTGTCGCCAGGTTGGACCGATTACAACAAGCGTATTCAAACAACAACTTACGATGTTTCTAATCTTATTTCAAAGAACAACAATACATTGGGTGCGATTATTGCAGATGGTTGGTATGCTGGCAGATTAGGTTGGT
>JAFVQA010000058.1 GCA_017505015.1 Clostridia bacterium | reverse complement strand
TACCAGCCATGTTGTATTTGCCAACTTCGATTTCGATGCCACGTTCTGCACATTCTTCTTCTGTCAAACCAACGTTTGCGATTTCTGGAGAAGTGTATACACAAGCTGGGCATACGTTGAGGTTGTAGCTTTGTTCTTTGCCCAAAATACGTTCAACAACAACAACGCCTTGAGCTTCTGACCAGTGAGCAAGTTGAATGTCGCCACCCAAGCAGTCACCGATAGCATAAATGTTATCAGTTGCAGTTTTGAGGTTTTCGTCTACAACGATTTTGCCGTTTTCTACAACAACGCCTGCGTTTTCTGGTTTCAAACCTTCGAGGTATGGGCTACGACCGATACAAGCGATGAGCATTTCTGTTTTGATAGAATCTACACCGTCTGGAGTTGTGAAGAATACTTCTACGCCACCATCGATCTTTTTGATTTCTTTCATACGTGATTTGTAAAGGATTTTGATGCCTTTACGTTTCATGATTTTGCCAAGTTCTACACCCAAGTCACGGTCTGTTTTTGGGAGAAGACGGTCACGTGTAGCAATGATAGTAACGTTTTTGCCAAGAGCGTGCATGATTTCTGCAAATTCTACGCCGATAACGCTTGCGCCAGCAATTGCTACGTTTTGTGGAATGTCAAGGTGTTTTTCCAAAATATCATCTGAGTCCATTGCAAGTTCGATACCAGGGAAGTGTGGGTTTCTTACTTCGCTGCCAACTGCGATGATGATGTATTTTGCAGAAATTTGTTCTTCGCCAGCTTCGCTTGTTACGCAAACTGTGTTTTTGTCAACGAAAGAACCGTGACCACGATAAAGGTCGATGCCGTTGCTCTTGAGCAACATTTCTACGCCACCACGAAGTTTTTTAACGATGTCGTCTCTGCGTTTGTAAACGGCAGCCATGTCGTAAGAAATATTGTCGCAAGAAAGGCCAAGTTTTTTAGCTTCTTTCATTTCTTCGAGTATTTCGCCTGCATGCAACAATGCTTTAGTAGGGATGCAACCTCTGTTAAGGCAAGTGCCGCCTACTGCATCTCTTTCAACAACGGCAACTTTCATGCCGAGTTGAGCTGCTCTGATTGAAGCAACGTATCCACCAGGACCTGCGCCGATTACAATCAAATCATATTGGTTCATAATAAAAAATCCTCCTTAATATCAAAACAAGCTGACAGTATCTATCAAAACTTTATTTTTTGTGTCTAACTTGATTTTATTTAAATCTGCTATGTTTTTGCCAAGCAAAAACGCTTTTGTTTGTTCTACCGATTCGACGTCCAAAGCATCGCTATAAACCTCTACCTCGGTGATAACTCCTTTTTGTGACTGATAAACAACTTCTATCTCGCCCCAGTCAAACCTTTTGCCAACGCTGTTTGAAAATGCCGGGTTTTTGCCAAAGCGAAAATCGTCGTTTGCAAAAACCTTTTCTACAAGTGTTTGCACCTCGTTTTTGCCAACACTGTTTTCGTCAACAATTTCTACTGGCAGACCATACACCTCGCCAAAACTTTGCAAAATAACCTGCGTCATTTTGTCTGTTGTGAGAGTATTGTCAAATTCGACCAGGTTTACAACCCTGCTTCGCACTGAGTCGACACCCTTCGACTTCATTTTGGCTTGTGACACCGTGAGGTATTTTGCCATTTCGTCGTGGTTGGTGTTGATAAGCACCGTGCCGTTGTGCATTTTTAGGTTGCCTTTTGTCAAAAACGAATTGCCCGAAAACTTTCTGCCATCTGCCAGAATGTCGTTTCTACCACTTATTTCTGCCTTTATGCCAAGTTTTTGAACAGCTGTGATAAGCACGGTCTGTTGTTTTTTAAGGTCATAGTTGTCTGCATGGGCAACGAAAGTAAAATTGAGGTTGTTTACGTCGTGAAAAACAGCCCCACCACCGGTAAGCCTGCGCACAAGATGACCACCTTCGCTTTCCAACAGCGAAACTTTGCATTCTTTAAAAGCGTTTTGGTTTTTGCCGACAACAACCGTTTTGTCGTTTTTCCACAAATATAAAAAAACTGTGTTTTCATCGCACACTTCAAGCAACCTTGCTTCTAACGCTATGTTAAAAAAAGGGTTTACACTTTGTGTAACGATTGCCTTGATTTTTGTTATCATCGAACAAACCTCGTTATGTAATTATAACAAAAATCGCATAAATTGTAAATATGAAAGAACTAATTTGTCAATCTTTTAAACAATTTGTATCTATCACGCCTATATAGTCAAGGTTGCGATATCTTTCGGCATAGTCAAGACCATAGCCAACGATAAATTCGTCTGGAATAACAAAACCACAATAGTCAACTTCAACGTCAACAACCCTACGTGACGGTTTGTTTAAAAAAGCACAAATTTTAACTTCTTTTGCACCACGATAAAGCAAATTTTCTTTAAGATGCGATAACGTGCGACCTGTGTCTATAATGTCTTCTACCAAAATAACAACTCTGCCGCGTGGGTTTGACGACAAATCTTTGCTCACACGAAGTTCGCCACTGCTCACAGTGCCGTTGCCATAGCTTGACGCCGCAACAAAATCAAACTCTACGTCTGTGTCAATTTGTCGCACAAGATCTGCAAAAAAAGTGACAGCCCCTTTAAGTGTGCAAACCATCAAAGGTTTTTGCCCACGATAATCGTTTGTTATTTGTGCCCCGATTTGTGCCACTTTTTTTTGTATTTGTTCGTTTGTGAATAAAATTTTTGTTATCTCGTTGTATACCATAACGTTTTTATCTTATAGCAATGCCAAAAATATTTTCGCTGTGTTTATCTACCTTGATTTTATCGCTTATTTCAACCCCACAAACAATAAACACCTCGTTGTCTTTTGCAACGAGAATGAGGTTGTCTCTTTCGCGTGCAGGAATTTTTTTGTCAATCAAAAACTCTTTGAGTTTTTTTGTGCCACCACCAAATTTTGTGAAGATATCACCGTTTTTTCTGTGGCGAATCACACAACCTTTTGGCAGTTTGTCACCATCGAAATACAGGCCGTCTTCTGGCAATGCATTTGTTATTTCAACCATTTTGTCGCCAAACATTGTTGGTTCAAGCTCAAAATCAACTTCTTCAACCAACTTTTCTTTTTCCTGCCAGTGCATAATTGTAACACCTTCGTAATCACGATATGCCCTGAGGTTGTATGGCAAGTCTATTTTGCAACCAGACTGTTTGTCATAAAGCGCAAAAATGTCGTTTACGTGTTTGCTTTCGATATCGGTAAACACACCGAGATATTCCATCGCTTTAAACACACAACGCAAAAACACACCAAAACCTTCGTCTGCAACGCTGTCAGGAATTTGCACGAAACCATCGCCAAACTCAAGATCCTGTTCTTCTGCAAGATCGTCAAGCACCTGCTGGTCGCCCGAAATGTTTTTGCCAAAACGACAGATGTTTTCTGTAACACGGCTGTTTACCCTTTTGAGCAAAGGAAAAATTTCGTTGCGGAGATAATTTCGTGTTTTGTCGTTGTCAAAATTTGTCTGATCAACAACGTATTCTATATTGTGTTCTTTTGCATATTGCAAAATATCTTCTTTGCTCATTTCGAGCATTGGCCTTACGTATCTGCCACTCATGGCTTTCATGCCAACGGCACCTTTCGCACCACTGCCACGCAAAATGTGCATGAGTATGGTTTCTGCCTGGTCGCTCATGTGGTGCGCCAAAGCAATATAATCTGCACCTTTAAACTCGTCAAAAACCCTGTATCTCAAAATGCGAGCCGCAGTTTCTTCTGACAGTTTGTGTTGCTCGGCATATTCCAAAGCGTTTACACTAAAGCAAAAAAACTCAAGCCCATGTTTTTGTGCAAGATTTTTTACAAAAAGACTGTCAGACGCACTTTCTGCCCTTATGTTGTGGTCAACGTTGATAACACAAAGCTCAATTTCGTCTTTTTTTGCATTTTTAACAAGGTTGTCCAAAAGAACAACGCTGTCAACACCGCCAGACACGGCAACTGCTACTTTTTTTCCAAATAAATAACTGGTATCCATATATAATAATATAACATTTTATACAGTCTTTTTCAAGGTGTAAAACAAAAAACACTTCGTTTGTTTTTTGACAAACAAACCGCATTTAGCACAACGAAAAAAGCACGGCTTTTGCCGTGCCTTATCTTTTATATAAACGCATTTAAGTTTTTTGCAAAGCTGCCGTTTCAAAAACCTGAAAGACAATAACCGTCATGTCGTCTTTTGCAATTCCGTCTTGCAAAGCAAGTGCTTTGTTCAAAATTTCGTCTGCCATTTGTTGTGGTTTTTTAAAACATATGTCTGCAACAAAGTGAGCAAAGTTTTCTTTGCTGTCAAACACGTCGGCAACACCGTCACTCGCCATAATAACAACGTCACCGTCGTTCAATGCTTTTTTTGTTATGCACGGTGTCATTTCTTCAAGCACGCCAAGTGGCAACGACCCTGCCTGAATAATTTCGACTTTGTCCATATTTTTAACAAGGCCACACGTTGCGCCAATTTTTATAAAGTCGCAAAGCCCCTGTCGCAAATCTACCACAGAAATGTCAACCGCAGTAAAGGTTTCTTCCTGCGAGAGCGAAAGCAGTTTGTTTACGCTTGACAAAATTGTCTGGTTGTCAAACCCTGCCTTATAAAAATTTTCTATAAGCGAAATTGCCGTGCTTGACGTTCTTTCTGCAACGTCGCCACTGCCCATGCCATCGCACAGACCAATGAGAAACCTGTTGTTGTCAATGCGCAAAAATGAGTGAGTGTCACCGGATATTTTGCTGTTTTGTTTTTTTGTGTTTGCAAAACCAAAAACAACGTCAAACTTTGGCGAAGGAATAAAGGTCATTATCACCCACGTTTTGTTTTGTGCTGTTTGAGTTTCGCACAGCATCATGTTGCAACGGCAAACCTTGCTCACAATTTTGCCAATACTTGCTTTTTTGCTGTCATTTGCCGAAACAACCATTGTGACGTTATATCCGCAGTTTTCTTCGCACACAACAACTTCTTTTGCTAAAACGCCATATCGTGCAAGCATTTCAAAAAGCAAATTTTCTTTGGTCTGGTCAAACACAGTCTGGCTTTTTGCAACCTGCGAAAGGTTTTTTAAAATGTCACTCACACCTGCAAGTTGTTCACTAATCAGCAGCCGGCTGTTGTTGCAGTTTGTTGCCACCAGATAATAATGTTTATATCTGTCTACTGCCTGGTTTACATTTGTTAAAATTGCATTGAGTCTTTTGCATTTGTGCGTCATATCGTCAGGCAAATCAAACACGGTTGCCTTGCCCCTGTCAAGAGCACCATCCATAATGGTCAAAAATGCCTGTTCTGTTTTTTCCATATAAGTGCGCCAGCAGTTTGTTCGTTCGGCACAGTCGTTGCACACCAGACCAGAAACTTCACGCGATAACATGATTTTTGCATCTTCTCTTGGAACAATGCCCCTCACCATTCCGGAAAAGCCAAGTTTCATTTCAAAAAACACTTCTGACAGATCGTATAGTTTTCGTGACAGGTTTGTTTTTGTTCGGTTTATAATGCTCCTTACCGCATAGTCGCCACCTGTTCGCCCAAGTTTTTCTGCAAGGTTTTGCAATGTTGCGTTTGGAATAAACACAAAAGCAATGCAACCTGCAAACAACGAAACTGTGTCAAGTGGCAAATATACGTCACCCATAAAAAACCAGTTTATTGCAAAATGAAAAACCGGCAACCCAAAAATGCACATTGGCTTTAACCCTTTCAGCAACATTGCAACCACACCCAGCATGCAGAAAAGTGCCATTTGATATAATTCACCCTGACCAAATGCACTGCCTGCACCAAGCAGAAAGGCACACGTCAGGCAAGAAAATTTGCCAAAAACGTAAAGGCAAAACAACAAGGCAAAACCACCCACACAAAAAAACAGACTAAAGTCAAAAATGTTTGCATTTGACAAACCCATTGCCAAAGCCACCACACAAAGCGAAACGCACAGCTTTTCGTCCTGACCAAGTTTATATCTCAAACCACGCACAAACACGCTTTTTATTGCAAACAAACAAAGATATGCAAACACAATGCCCACAAAGGCAAGCACAACTTTTTGCAAGGTTTGGTTTGTATTTTCGCTTGCATAAAAAACAAAAAATGCCTGACCAAAAAACAGCATTGACAAAAACCATTTTGTTCCACTCTTTTTTTTGAGCAGTTTGTTTAACACAAAAATTGCAAAAGGCACGCCAAAAGCAACAACGCTCCACAAAAGCACGGTCATGCCAAAAAAACAACCGCTTGTTAAAAACGCCACCGACGAAGTAACAACCCCAACGCCACAAAACATTGTTGCAACGTAAAGCCCAAAGCAAAGCACAAATGAAAAACTGTGTGATCCTGCAAGGCGAAGACACAAAAAAACGCACAGCAACACAAAACTTTTTGCAACTTCTTTTTTTATATTTGTTTTTGTTTCTATCATAATAAAACCCCTTTTGACCGAGTATATATTTTGTATACCCACGCAAAATGGCAAAAAAGGTTATATTTTACACAAAAAGGGCATAAAAACATAGTGAAAAACTTTTTTAAAAAATTTTTGAAAAATTTTAAAAAATTGCTTGACAACTTTCTTTTATATGGGTATACTTATCAAGCATCAATGCCGCGGGGTGGAGCAGTTGGTAGCTCGTCGGGCTCATAACCCGAAGGTCGCGTGGTTCAAGTCCCGTCCCCGCAACCATTAAACGTTGTGGCGGCGTAGCTTAGTTGGTCTATAGCGGCCGGTTCATACCCGGCAGGTCGTTGGTTCGAATCCGACCGCCGCTACCAAATTAAGGCCCCTTGGTCAAGAGGTTAAGACATCGCCCTTTCACGGCGGTAACGCGAGTTCGATTCTCGCAGGGGTCACCATATTGTGGGGAGTTAGCTCAGCTGGGAGAGCATCTGCCTTACAAGCAGGGGGTCACAGGTTCGAGCCCTGTACTCCCCACCACAATATAAAGCACAGTAAACACTGTGCTTTTTTTCTTGCCTTTTTTTGGCTCTCACCTGTAGGTGACGCGATTTTTTTCTGCACAAAATATTCATTTCTGTCAATGGCTTGTACAAAAACAAGCCTTTTTTTATTTTTTATAAATCGCTATTCCGTCACTTCGCTCCTTACGAGCCCTGTACTCCCCACCACAATATAAAGGAAGATACACAGTATCTTCCTTTTTTATTTTACTTTGTAATGCAAGCACTCGTTTGAGTTCTTTTTGTTTAACGGGGGGCAACAGGTGACGCTCCACTTCGTTCTCGCTGAGCCGTCACTTCGTTCCTTACGCGCTCCTGTACTCCCCACCACAATATAAAGCACAGTAAACACTGTGCTTTTTTTCTTTCCAAAATGCAGTCACCGTTAATCACGGTGGCTTTTTTGTTGAATTTTTTTATTTGTTGTGATATAACTTGTTAGTAAATTTATTTTAGAGGTTTTTATGCAAAAGACTCAGTTTAAAGGTGTGTTTTTACTTTTGCTCACGGCTTTCATTTGGGGTGTGGCGTTTGTTGCACAAAGCGAAGGCATGGAACATATAGATGCCTTTACTTTCAGTGGAATTCGCATGGTGTTTGGTGTGTGCGTGTTGTTGCCTTTTATTGTCATTCGTGACAAAATGCAAAACAAAAAACTGCCTTGTGACAAAAAGATAAGATTGTTTGACAAAAAGTTGCTTGTTTGTGGCAGTCTTCTTGGCGTGGTGTTCTTTTTTGCATGCAATTTGCAACAGTTTGCATTTTATTACACAGGGGCAGGCAAAATTGCATTCATCACGGCGTTGTATATGTTTTTTGTACCCGTGTTCGGCTTGTTTTTTAAAAAGCGTGTGCCATGGCTCACGTGGGTGTGCGTAGGTTTTGGTTTTGTTGGTTTGTGGTTTTTGTGCATTGACCCAGGCAACCTTGGTGGAATAAACGTTGGCGACTTGCTGACAATGGGTTGTGCAATTTTTTTTGCCGTGCAGATTTTGATGATAGAAAAGTTTGCACAACAAATTGACGGAGTAAAACTTTCGTGCATGCAGTTTATTGTTGCAGGCACTATGAGTTGCATTTGCATGTTTGTATTTGAACAACCTTCGTTCGTGGCAATTGGCAATGCAATAGTGCCACTGTTATATGCCGGCATAATGAGTTGTGGCATTGCATATACCTTGCAGATTGTGGGTCAAAAATTTACCGAATCAACAATAGCATCACTCATTATGTGCATGGAATCTGTTTTTGCAGTTCTGGCATCTGCCATTTTGCTGAGCGAAGTTATGACAACACGTGAAGTGGTTGGTTGCGTTGTTATGTTTGTGGCAATAATTTTGTCGCAACTGTCAGAAATGAAATTTGCCAATAAAAAATAATAATGTACATTTTTGGTGCAATGTGTTCTTGACTATTGCACCATTTTTTTTTACAATAGCAATATGATTTATTTAGACAATGCAAGCACTTCGTCCCCAAAGGCACCCGGGCTTGCCGATTTTGTAAAAGATTTTATTGACAACCATTGCTTTAACATAAACCGTGGGTTATACAACGGTTCGTTTGGTTCTGGCGAAATGGTTTTTGAAACACGCGAAATGCTTTGCGACTTTTTTGGTGGCGACAAAAGCAGAAACGTTGTTTTTACAAGTGGCGTAACACAATCGCTCAACATGGTCACAAAAGGCATTTTGCAACCTGGTGACCACGTTGTTACAAGCACGATGGAACACAACGCAGTTTATCGCCCGTTGACGTGGCTCGAACAGCACGGGGTTAACGTGCATTATGCACATTGTCTTGAAAGTGGCGAAGTTTGCGTTGACGATATTGAAAGGCTGATTAAACTGCACAACCCAAAAATGGTTGTAATGACGCACGCATCTAACGTATGTGGCGCAATTATGCCCGTTGCAGAAATTGGCAAGCTTTGCAAAAGATATGGTGTTTTGTACATTTTAGACAGTGCACAGTCTGCAGGCGTGCTTGACATAAAAATGGATCGTGACAACATAGATGCGGTTTGTTTCACCGGTCACAAAGGTCTGCTTGGTCTGCCTGGCATTGGTGGCATTGTTTTCAACAACAAAACTGCAATGATGACCCAACCTATAAACCACGGTGGCACAGGCAGTTTCAGTCACCTTGCAGATATGCCAGACGTTATGCCTGACAGGTTTGAGGCGGGCACAATGAACCTGCCTGGCATTGCATCGCTTTATCACAGTTTGCAATATATAAACAAAGTTGGCATTGACAAAATTTTTGAAAAAGAAAAAGCTTTGCAAAAAAGGTTTGAAGACGGCATTAAAAATTTTGACAACGTAAAACAGGTTGCCAACAAAGCCAAAAACCGTTGTGCCGTAACTGCCCTTGACTTTACTTTGGTTGACCACGGCGAAGCGGCATTCCGTCTTGACGACGAGTTTGAAATTATGACACGAAGTGGTTTGCACTGCTCACCACTTGCACACAAAACACTGGGCACTTTCCCCCAAGGTGTGGTAAGGTTCAGTTTTGGCTACGAAAACACTTTTGACGAAATTGACCAGGCTTTGGAAGCAATAAAAACAATAAGATAAATTTAGCAAAACAAAAAGCAACGGAGTTTTCCGTTGCTTTTATTTTTTTGTTTTTTAATTATTCTGTCACCCAGATTGTTGGCACACCATCAACGTAGTGCCACCAGTTACCATCTGTTGTCGGTTGATTTTGGCTATACCAATATACCTCACAATCACTATCACACCATGTTTCTTCCCAATCAACAGGTTTTGTCATTGACTCGCAATAAATTTTTGTTCCTTCAACTGTAAAAATCCAGTTTCCCATTTGCACAACACTTGTCGGAATAATTATGCTTTTTAATTTTTGGCAATTCCAAAATGCACTTCCGTCAATTATTATCACACTTGACGGAATCAAAACTTCTGCAAGGCTTTCACATTCAGAAAAAGCAGAAGAGCCAATGATCTGCAATTGACTTCCAGATTCAAAAGTCAAGTTTTTAAGAAGACCACAATCAAAAAAAGCACTTGATTGTATCTCTGTTACACTTGCCGGAATTAAGACTTCTGTTAATCCTTCGCAAGAAGCAAAAGCATCTCTTTTTATAACCTGTAGTTTGCTATTTTTACCAAAATCTATCTTTAAAAGCGAGCTGCAATAAGAAAATGCACCTTCATCAATCTTTTCAAGTTGGCTGTTGTCAACAAATGTGACACTTGCAAGTTTTGAGCAATATGGGAATGCATAATATCCAACAACCTTGACAGATGCTGGTATTTCTACTTCTTTAATATTGCCACAATACCAAAATGCATTCTTTCCAATTTCTTCCAGTTTAGAAGGAAATGTTATTTTTTCTAAATAATAAAAATGATAAAATGCCGCCTCATCAATTTTTACAACGGGATAACCGTTGATAAAATCAGGCAGTTTAATCTCTTTGTTGGCATAGTTTCCCCTTATAAGCGTTGCACTGTTATCTTCGCAAAGGTACACATTACCATCGTTGTCTATTGTAACATCAATGCCCCAATATACTTTGTCTGAATAAGCAAGAGCAAACTCTGTGTTCCACCCGGCAGGTTGAGTTTCCATCTCGCAATAAACGTTACAATGATTGTTTGCACCAAACACATGCTTTTCAACAGTTGTTACACTTGATGGGATTTTTATGTTTGACAGTTGTGGACAATAATAAAAAGCAAATTTGTCTATTTTTGTAACTGTTGAAGGAATTTCAACACTGCCCATTTTTTTGCCGTTGAAAGCATTTCTGCCAATTGAAACAACCTTTTTACCATCTATTTGTGATGGTATTTTTACACTGGTGTTTGATCCGATATATCTTGTTATTGTTATACCATTTTGATCTGCATCATAGAAAAAAGATGTTCCTTTTTCTGTTCCATCCGGATTTTTTTGATCTACTCCTTCTGGCATTTTTTGTAAAACAAATTCTTCTCTGTATTGACTACCACTTTGCCAAGTATATATTCTCTCAAAATGCAAAAATCCTTCTTTTAACTCAATAAATTCGGCATAATCAACCTTTGGCATACCAGGGTCCTGAGCCGTTGGTGCATAAAAGCATGTTTCAAACTTTGTGGCAGTGTGTTTCGTGATGTTACTTTGCAAAGTATGCTCTGACGTTCCTTCATTATAAAAATATGTTGCCAATCCCGTTGCAGGAATTGTCAAAATCATCTCAGAATTATTTGAATATTCACTATTCTTTCTATAGACAATTTCTTCTGTTTCACCACGCCAACCAATCAAATACCACTTTCCAACTATCGCAGTTATATCTTGCAATCCAGTGTCTGAACCCCCACCACTGCCTTGTGTATCAACCTTGAATTCTGCTGTAACAGAAAGGTCTTTTTGCACGTTTTTGTCAGTACGATTTGCAGTTGTAATGCCATCGCTCCACTTTACAAACACATATCCACTGTTGGCAACTGCAATAACTTCGCTGCCGTCTTTTCCTTCGTCGACAGTTTGTGTCACTTCGCCTGTTATTGTTCCACCGGTGCCTGCTGCGTAAGAAAGACGATATTGTGTTGTCGAACACGCAACAACAAACAACGTCAACGCAAAAAACAAAGCAACAACCAAAGCTGTTTTTATTTTGTTCAATTTGTTTTTCATATTTTTTGCTCCAAAATATTTTATATTTTTATTTTAACATATAATATACAAAAATCAAGGTGCATTGCAATCAAGCAACAAAAAATGCATCTTAACATAATATATAACAAGACCACTTGTTTATACATACCAAACAAGGAGGTTTTTGATATGTGTTGCTTTTTAAACAGACGTTGCATACCCAACAACTGTTGCTGTGGCAACTGGAATGAAAATGCGTGGCAAACAAACAACGCCACGGCTTTTAACGACAATTTTTTAAACAGATATGGCAACGTGCCATATTTTTATGATGACAACGTGGCATATGACTTTGCTCCTTTTGGATACAACGGTTATAGCCAATATAATGCAACCAGCTTTTTTTTAACAACTGTTGCAGAAACACAAGATATTTTGCAAACAATTTTGAGCTTGACAGACCTGTGTCAGCAAGTTTTTTGCACACGCCAGATTATCATCGCATTTTAGAAATTGGTTTTTTATAACAAAAAAAGGACGAGATTTTCTCGTCCTTTTTTTGTTTTTAATTATTCTTTTTTGCCGTCTTTATCTGCAAGCAAAACCTTGATGTCTTTAAACAAAGACATCTGTTTTGCCATAAAAGGCTGCTTGACGGGATTGGCTTCGCAACAATCCCTATATCGCAAGCACACTATTCTTTTTTACTTTCTTTATCTGCAAGCAAAACCTTGATGTCTTTAAGCAAAGATTCAACTGTTTCTGGTTTTGGTTGTGCTGCTTTTGCAGCTTCTTCTGCTGCTTTGATTTCTGCTTTTTTAGCATCGTCAATATCTTCTATCTCTTTGTGAGATTTGCCTTGTTTGCGAAGTGCTTTGATTTCTGCCTTTGTAAGAGTCCATTCACGACGCATGTTTTGTGCTTTCATCATAAAGCGCAAAACCATAAAGATGCAGAATGCAACAATCAAAAAGTCGATGATGAGTTGAATAAAGTTGCCATATTTGAGTGCAGTTTCTGCCGTGAGCAAAATGCCGTTTGCATCATAAGTTGCCTCTTTGATGACCCATTTCCAGTCTGCAACGCTAACGCCACCCATAGCAAGGCTGACAAGTGGCATGATGATGTCGTTTACAAGGCTTGTAACGATTTTGCTGAATGCACCGCCAACTACAACGCCGACTGCCATATCAAGAATATTGCCACGGGCAATAAACTTTTTAAAGTCGCTGAAAAATTTTTTCATAAAAACTTTTTCCCCTTTTATTAAATTTTGATGACAAAATTCTATCACATACGACAAATTTTTTAAAGACTTTTTATCAATTTTTTTGCAAAGTCAACCTAATTTGCTTTTTTTTAACACACGTATGAGCTTTTGCTGACAGCATATTGACACTAAACCCACTTTTTTATAAAATATATTTGGACTTTAATAAACTCAAAAGAGAAACTCATTATGAAAATTGGATTGTTTTGTGATAATTTTTATCCTACCATTGGTGGAACGGAAACCGCAGTTAAAGAGCTTGCAAATGCTCTTTCAAAAGAACATGACGTTTGCGTTGCCACAATAAAAGGAAAACAACAAAAACCAGACGAACAGCTTTTTGATTTTAAAGTAGAACGAACTTTGTCATTAAAGGTGGACAAAAACAACTATCTTGCCCTGCCACAACTTGACAGAAAATTTAAAAAGAAAATGGAACAGATGGATTTTGACGTTATCCACTGCCACTCTACTGCAAATATGGCATATTTTGGTTTGAAACTGGCAAAAAAGAAAAAAATACCTTTTGTCATAACCGTTCACACCAAAATGAAAACGGCTATCAAGCATCACGTTAAAGTTGGTTTTGTTGTAAACTGGCTTGTAAAGAAAATGGTAAAACTGCTAAACAAAGCAGATGCTGTATATACCGTTGGCGAAAACATTGCAAACGAGCTGAAAGAATATGGTTATAACGGCAAAGTTGAAGTTGTGCGAAACGGTGTTTCGCAAAGAGAAATTTTTGACAAAAAACAGCTTACACAACAACTTAAACAACAACACAACCTGCCCGACGGCATGCCTGTTTTTATTTTTGTTGGTTTGCTTGTAAAATATAAAAACCTTGGTTTTAGTTTTAAGGTGCTTGAACAACTTAAACAACGTGGGCAAAAATTTAAGTTTTTTGTTATAGGCGGTGGCCCTGACGAAAACTATTTTAAAAAGCTGGCAACCTCACTTGGCATTGATCAAGAAGTTGTTTTTGTGGGAAAAATAAGCGACTGGAAAGAACTTTCAAAATATTATGCAGGAGCAGATTTGTTGCTTTTTCCAAGCATTTTTGACACAGACGGTCTTGTTAAATACGAAGCGGGCGCATATCAAACGCCAACCTGCGTTTTAGAAAACACCGGTGCATCTGAAAGGCTTGAAAACAACCACACGGGGTTTATCTTTAAAAACGACGTAAACGCTTTTGCAGACCAGTTATATGCCGTTTTGCAAAACCCAGCACTAATCAAACAAGTTGGCGAAAACATAAAAAACAACAAGTTTGGCGACTGGAGCGACACTGGCAAAGAATATGCAAAACAATATAACCTTGCAATAGAAAAAAAACAAAATGACTAAACATAAAAAACCTCCCTTTCGGGAGGTTTAGTTTTTTTACAACGGAATTTTTTGAGTAATATTTGCGTTTTTTGGACTTCAATATGTGTGTGGATTTTGTGTTTTTTTGGGGAAACTTGTGTTATGAGCAAATATCCGTTGTATTTCAAAAAGCACAAAGGAGTCTGTAAAAGTGCTTTTTGCAATCTATTTTAAAGAATTTTTAGCACTCTTGTCAATAGATTGCTAAAATAATACATATTTTAAATTGATTTGTCAACTACTTTTTGCAAGTTTTTTAAAATTTTTTTGACTTGTCAAAATAATTTTCTTTTGTTTGAGTTAAATTGCCAGGTATTTATTTTTTCTATCATTGTTAAAAACAGAAATATAGGCAAAACAAAAGCCTTCTTAAAAAAGAAGGCTTTTTATAATTAGTTAAATTTTATTGCTTTTCTTTATCTGAAAGAGATTTGTCTTTTTTTAAAAAAGAAAGTTTTGTTTCTGACACGAAAACTGCCACGAAAATAACCACAAAACCAATGAGAACCTGCAAAGTAAGCACTTCGTGATAGAAAACCACGCTGAACAATGCACCCACAACTGCCTCCAGCGTGAGAATGATTGATGCAGATGACGAACTCATGTGTTTTTGGCTGACGTTTTGCAACAAAAATGCAGTTAGTGTGCCAAACAATGTGAGATAGATTATTTCTGTCCATGCGCTTGCAGGAATGCTTGACGGCATTGTTTCGAAGCAAAGTGACAAAATGCCTGTGATAACGCCGGCGACAAAAAACTGAATGATTGTCATCAAAATTGCATCTTTGTTTTTGTTGAAAGTTGCAATAAACACAATTTGCAAACCAAAAAACAAACCGCAGACAAGTGTTATATAGTCGCCGTATTGAATGACAAAGTTGCCGTCAAGTGACACAAGGCCAATGCCCACAATGCAGGTAAATGCAGCTATCACGTTGAATTTGTCTGGCTTTTTGCCATAAATTATCCACATTAAAAAGGGAACAAGCACGCAATAGGTTGCAGTTAAAAATGCATTTTTGCCTGGTGTTGTGTGAATGAGCCCCACCGTCTGGAAGATATATGCCAGTGCAAGGCAAACGCCAATAAGCCCACCCTGCCACAAATAACTTTTGTTGATAAGCTTAAGCTTTTTAAAAAAGATAAGCGAAAGCAACAACGTGGCTGTCAAAAACCTGAAAGACAAAATAAAATAGGTAGGCACCGAGTCGAGTGCGTTTTTTAATATAACAAAGGTACTGCCCCAGATAATTGTTGCACAAAGCAAACCGATTTTGGCAAGCAGACTGTATTTTTTTTCTTTTTCCATAACGCTATAAATTATATAGCCACAACAAAATTTAGTCAATTGTTATTCATCTTCGTAAATTTCGGCGTCAAGTGGGCAGTCATAATCGTTAAAAACGTAAAAATCATCGGGAATAAGGTTTTCTGTATCAAAAGACAAACACAAACAATTGTTGCAAACCTTTTCTATTGACGGAACTGCCGTTGCAAATGCATTTTTTATATATATTTTTTCGTTGGTGTTAATCGTTGGGGTTTTTCGCATTGCCGTTGGCAAATGCAAAGTTAATTCGCAAGTGTTTTCGTCTTTGGCAAAACCCACTGCCCCTTTGTAGGTCAAACCCTGATAAAACCTTTGACACTCTGCCACGTCCATTGCAGACAACGGTTGCAGATATTGCGTTGCACTGCCACCAACCTCTAACTTTGCCCAGTCGATACTTGCCGAAAATTGAACACCAGCCACGTTTGGATTAAACAAACCGCAAACAACCTGTGTTGTATCTTGTGGAATTGTGCAGGTAACGGAATTGACACCTTTTTCTGCAATAATATATTTTTCTGCTTTTGTGACGTTGCCTTTTTTTGCAACCACGCCAACAAAAAAACCACCTGAAAGATTTGAAATCTGCATTGAAAAAGTCACCGTTTTTTCTGCAACCAGATTGCCCTCGACAGGTTGAACAAAAATTTCGCCAACCTTTGCAAAAGTGCCACTCACCGTCACCTTGCCACTGCTGCTATCGCTAAACTCAGGCGAGATTGAAATGAGCTGAACAAGTTTGTCATTGTGCGTGCCAATTTGCATACCCATGAATTCTGGCGTGCTGTTTCCGTTAAAAACAAACGAAGGTTCTCTCCATATGTCTTCTAAAGTCGAATACATCACGCCATTTGAGTTGTCTGCAAGGTTTTGCCAGCCAATAGTATAAAATTCGCTGCCCTTTAAAATACAAAGAGCCACACCGTTTACAATGCAAACGGCATATACCGGCAAATCTGCCATTCCATCGACAAAAGGCAAATTGGCATTGTCAATTACATCTGTAACCTGTTGTTTTGTCATGTTTGAATTGAGATATACCGTGTTTATAACACTGCCGTCGTTTGGAACAACTGTGTCACCAAGTTTGTTTTGTTTAACCACAAATTCGCCCGTAGTGCAGTTTTTTGCCCATCTGTCAAGGGTATATACCCTGCCTGTGCCCTGCTCGTCATAAGTTTGTTTGCCACGTTGGTTTATTGCAAAGTTGCTGTTTGCAATATAGTTTGTTCCTCCTGCTGAGCCACCTTGTGGCAAAATTATGCCGTTGCCAACAGTTGCCCCCTGTTTTGAAAGAAACAACGTGTCAACGCCGTTTTCACTTTTTGTCACAAGGTCGTCAACACCACTGCCACCTTCTTTTCCGTTTGCAATTTGCACGTTGTGTTTTGACCCGTCTGACAAGGTAAAGGTAATTACGTTTATGCCACTGCTTTGATTAGACGTGGTCGTTTGCTCAACCTTTGTGATATTGAGCCCGTCTTTGCCCTTTAACGAAAACAAATTTGTTTTGCAACCTACCACACCAGCCGACTGAACGTTATTAACGGTGCCCACAACACCGTTTGCAAAAATAATGCAGTCGCCCATCATTGGGTTTACGCCGTTGCTTTCTGGCGGAAAAAGGTCACTGCGCGAAACGTATTGACTGTTTGAGCCGGCATAGGCATCAACCGTTGCCACAAACACGCCGGCACCCTGAACTCTTCCTAGTCTTTTTTGAATTGCCATTTTTGCCCCCTTAGTTTTGATATTCTGCATAGAGAATACCGTTATTCAAAAACACTTGTGGACTTTCGCCCCTGTCGCCTTTTTCGCCTTTGTCACCCTTTGCACCAGTAAAATAGCCAGACTCTGCTTTGTTTTTTAAATCATTTGATTGTTCTTGCATTTGCTGACTTTGCTTTTGCAGTTTTTCTTTAAGCGAAGTCATATCCGTAATAATTTTGTTAAGTTGTGACAGCAAATCATCACCAACAAAATCTCTGTCGGTGGCATTTATGCTTTGACCGACGTAAAAACACGCTACTGTTGATTTAAAGACGTAATCACTGGCAGAGTCAACCGCCACAATTTGCACGTGCGCCTCGCCACAACTGCCCAAAACAGAGTTTTTGACCGAGCAAGACAAAACACCTTGTTGCACAGCTGTTGGTGCCGAAACAAACTTTTGCCCGTCTGCAGTTTCAAACTCAAAATAATATCTTACTGTTGTTGGTTGTTTTGCCAAAAAACTTTCGTCAATTACAGTAAGTATGCCCACCGAAATATTTTCGCCCTGGTTTATATCGGGCAATTTGTCAACGGTCAAAACACCGTTAATATCCATGTGGGCCACAATGTTTTTTAAAGCCATTTTTTGCTCCTTTTGTTAAATTTGCAGTTTTGAAGTTTCGTGACAAAATTGTAAAACGCAAAAATGTTTTTTCAACCCTTTTGTGCCAGTTTTTTGCAACAAAAAAAGGGAGAACGGCGTTCTCCCTCGTTATGTTTTTATTTATTAAATTTTAACGTTTTTTAAATATTCTGCAAAATCGTTGCCAAGGTTTTGGTCACGCAAGCCATATTCTACAATAGCTTTTAAATAACCAAGTTTGTCGCCAAGGTCATAGCGAACACCCTCAAAATCATATGCACAAATGCCAGTTTGCATTGCCTGCAGATTGAGAGCATCGGTAAACTGCAATTCGCCGTTTTTTGACACAGGCGTTTTTTGCAGATAGTCGAAAAAGTCTGGCGAAATGATATATCTGCCAAGTGCGGCATAAAAACTTGGTGCCTCGATAACAGGTGGTTTTTCTACAATGCGGTTGATAAAAAAGGTTTTTTCATCTGGCCTTTGGTCAATTTGAATTGAGCCATATTTGCTGATTGCTTTTGGCTCAACCTTTTGCACGCCAATGACCGTTTTGCCATATTTTTGATATACGTCTGCCAGTTGTTTTGTCACGCTGTTTTGCGAATAAACAAGGTCGTCGCCATTAAGCACTGCACCTGCCTCGCCATTTAAAAACTCTTTTGCAAGCATAACTGCATTGCCACTGCCGTTTGCAACCTGCTGATAAGCAAAAGTAACGTTTGCCATTTTGCCAATGTCGTTTAACACCTTTGCATCTTTATGTTTGCCATTAAATATCAAAAAGTTTTCAAACTCTTTGTCGACAGAAAAATGTTTTTCTATCATTTTTTTGTCTGGGCTGATAATAATGAGCACGTCGTTAATGCCGGCATCTACAACTTCCTGCACAATGAGTTGCAATGATGGTGTGTCAACAACAGGCAACATTTCTTTTGGGCATGCTTTTGTATAAGGCAAAAATCTTGTTCCTCTGCCTGCAGCCAGAATGACTGCTTTGCTTACCTTTTTCATAACGTTCTCCTAACTTATTCTACCGTAACGCTTTTTGCAAGGTTGCGTGGTTTGTCGGGGTTTATGCCCCTTGCCACGCTCACGTGATATGCAAAAAGTTGCAACGGAATTACTGCCAGAATTGGCATTAACAAATCGGTTGCTCCAGGCAACTTTATTACGTCATGGCAACCTGCCTCGTTTGCCATTTTGTCAAACTGTGTGACAACCAAAACTTTTGCACCGCGACAACTGACTTCGTGCAGGGCGTTTATCGTTTTTTCTGCCACCTTTTTTTGTGTGATAATGCCAACTACAAGCACGTTTTTGTCAACAAGTGCAATACTGCCGTGCTTTAGTTCGCCTGCTGCAAACCCCTGGCTGTGCATATAAGAAATTTCTTTTAGTTTTAGCGACCCTTCTATCGCCAAAGGAAAGTCAAGCCCACGGCCAACGAAAAATGTCCCTTGTTTTTTGCAAAACTCTTTTGCTTTTTTTGCAACCACGGTGTCGCACAGCAACGCTTTGGTTGCAAGATATGGCAGGTCGTCTATTTGCTTTTTAATTTCTTTAACGGCTTTGCTGTCTTTGCTCAAAACGCATGCAATGCACAAAAACAACAACACCTGTGTGGCATAACTTTTTGTTGCTGCAACGGCAACCTCTTGCCCTGCTTTGGTGTGCAAAACCAAATCGGCATTTTTTGTTATTGACGAGTGAGCAACGTTTGTAATAACAACAACGTCTGCTCCTTTGCTTTTTGCAAGTTTTGTTGCACGCAAAGTGTCTGCCGTTTCGCCACTTTGGCTGACTGCCACAACGAGAGTGCCTTTTGATACAAGTGGGTTTTTGTAACGAAACTCACTTGCAAGGTCAACTTCTGCCGAAACGTGCAAAACTTTTTCCCACACGAGTTTGCCAACAAGGCAGGCATTATACGCGGTGCCACACCCTATCATTATCACTTTATCATTTTTTGAAAAAATGTCAATAGCCTTTTGTTTTTTATATTCGTCGTTGAAAAAATCGTTGGCTGTCATTCGCAATGCTTTTGGAATTTCAAAAATTTCTTTGTGCATAAAACTTTTTGGCGGTTTTGCAACATTGTCTGCCTTTGCATTGCTTTTTTCAACGTGAAGCACCTTTTTGTTTTTGCAAAAATCAAAAACAAAAACGTTGTTGCTATCGGCGTAGCCCATTTCGTTGTCTTTTAAAAAAACAACGTTGTCAGTATAATGCACAAACGCAAGCTGATCGCTTGCAACAAAATTTTCGCCCTGGCCAACACCCACGATCAAAGGCGACCCTTTTTTTAAAAAATATATTCTGTCGCAAAAGTCGTGGCACAAAATTGCAATGGCAAACGACCCCTTTAACAGTTTTGCAACTTTGCCCAAAGCATCTAACACGTCACCCTTATAAAACTCGTCAAGCAACACTGCAACAACCTCGGTATCTGTTTGCGACAAAAACTTTTTGCCTTTTTTTTGCAAACTTTTTTTTAGCGTTGCAAAATTTTCTATAATGCCGTTGTGAACTATGCAAAACTTTCCGTGGCAGTGTGGGTGGCAGTTCGTTTCGTTTGCAATTCCGTGTGTTGCCCATCTTGTGTGCCCAATGCCACAGCACCCCTCTTTGCCATAAACTGCCTTTTTAAGGTGACTGACAAACCCTGCTTTTTTTGTTATTTGCAAATTGCCCTGCCCGTTGAACAACGCAATGCCTGCCGAGTCATATCCGCGATATTCCAACAGAGCAAGGCCGTCAACGACAACCTCGCTGGCTTTTCTTTTGCCAGTATAACCTGCTATTCCACACATTCGTCTATGCCCCTTATAACCTGTGCAATGCTTTGTGCCACCATTGTTGAATGAGTTTCGTTTTTGCTTTCGGCAAGCACCCTTATTTTAGGTTCGGTGCCACTTGCCCTGACCATAACTCTGCCGTCAAACAATTGCGTTTGCTTTTTTATTTCCTGCCACAGACTGTCGTTGTTTATAACGTGCATTTTGTCTTTAACAACAACGTCAACGTTGACCTGTTTGAAAAGTTTTGTTTGTGCAAGTTTGCTGAGTGGTGTTTTTTGAATGAGTTTGCAAAGCAACAAAGCAACCAAAGTGCCGTCACCCGTTCCCAGAAAATCACTCACCACGATATGCCCCGACTGTTCGCCACCAAGGCACAACCCTTTTGTTTTCATAAGGTTGCTAACGTATTTGTCTCCAACGTCACTGCGAAAAAGCGTTATGCCAAGTTTTGCAAGTTGTTTTTCTATGCCCACGTTTGTATGAAAAGTGCCAACCACTCCGTTTTTTGAAAGTTTGCCTTTTGAGTGCATTTCTTTTGCCAGTATATACAAAATTTTGTCGCCGTCTGTAACAACGCCCTTTTCGTCAACTGCAACAACTCTGTCGCCGTCGCCGTCAAAACAAAAGCCAACGTCGCAACCAAGCTTAACCACCTTTTGCGCCAACACCTGTGGGTTTGTAGAACCACAACCGCAGTTTATGTCACTGCCGTCGCTGTTATTAAAAAAAACAAAAGTTTTTGCACCAAGTTTTTCAAAAACTCGTTTTGCACTTTTGCCCGTTGCCCCATTGCTGCAATCAAGAGCAACTTTCAACCCACGAAAACTTGCATTTGCACACTCGCACAAAAAAGAGCAATAGTCTGCCATGGCGTCAAAATGGATATATCTGCCAACCTTGTCGCTTTGCACAAACTTGCTTGTCGCCATATGCTCTTCAACAAGTTGTTCTTTTTTGTCGCACAGTTTTGTGCCCTGTGAAGAAAAAATTTTTATTCCGTTATATTCGGGTGGGTTGTGCGATGCACTCACAACAATGCCAAAATCGCACTCATATTTTTTTGTGAGATATGCCACGGCTGGCGTTGGCAAAACCCCCACGTCAACAACGTTGCAACCGCCAGATGTCAACCCTGCACCAAGCCCACACGCAATCATGTCGCCCGACCTTCGCGTGTCACGACCAATCAAAACTTTTTTTGCACCCATTTGCGCAAGTGCATTGCCACACCTTGTTGCAAGGTCTGGCGTTATTTGCACGTTTGCAACCCCTCTTATGCCGTCTGTGCCAAAATATATTGCCATGCTACAAATCCTTTACGCTTTGCCTTGTTCGCCCTATGACAAAACTGTCTGCCCCAACGTCTTTGGTCACTGTTGTGCCTGCCGCGACAAAGCAACCGTCGCCAATGCAAAGTGGTGCAACAAGGTTGCTGTTGCAACCCAAAAAACAGTTGTCGCCCACCACAGTTTTGTGTTTTGTTTTGCCATCGAAATTTGCAAAAACAACGCCACACCCCACGTTTACACCACACCCCACTTGTGCATCGCCAACGTATGCAAGGTGAGCGATTTTTGTGTTTTGTTTTATCACGCTGTTTTTAACTTCTACAAAATTGCCAATGCGACAACCGTCGCCAATTATACTGCCTGGCCTTATGGTTGCAAAAGGCCCAACGCTCACGTTTTTGCCAACAGAGCAATCGTGCAAAAAGCAATAAGGATATATCACCGTGCCACTTTTAATAACAGTGCCACCGCAAACAACGTTTGGTGCAAAAATTTCTGTCCCACTTTGTATATTTGCCGTATAGTCTATATGCAACCCCTGTCTGCTGTGCAAAACAACCCCGTTTGCCACAAGACAGTCAAGCACAAAACTTTGCAATGTTGCCTGAATATGCGCAAAGGTGGTGTTGCAGAGCCTTGTTCCGCCATCGCAAAAAAGAGTGTGTCTGTCGACAAGAACGTTGTCCCACTCGATATAAACACAGTTTTCGTCATTGCCCCATTCTTGCTGGCAAACAACCTTTTTAAACAAAGTGCCAACACGCAAAGTTATCCACTCAACACTGGTCAGCCCCAAAATTTTTTTGTCAAAAAGGTGATGATTTTTTGCATTTGTTTTTGTAACGATAACCAACGTTTTGTCGCAAGTTTTTGTTTTTTGGTTTTTCATCTCAATCAAATATATGCAAAACAATGCCTTTGTGTGAAAGACAAAAAGGTTTTAACGGCAACAAAAAAAGGCACCTTGCGATGCCTTTTTAAAAACCATATATTATCTGTCTTTTTTTATAATTTCTGTAAGTTGAACAAACTCTTGCGTTGTGAGTGTTTCGCCACGGATAGTTGGTTGTTTGCCAAGTGCCGTAATATATTCAACGGCTTTTTCTTTGCTTATGCCAAGACCACTTGCAAGGCAAGTAGAAAACACTTTTCTCCTCATTGCAAATGCGCTTTTAACAACCTGTCGCAAAAGTTTTTCGTCACTGCAACTATATTTTTTATCACGGTCGATGCGAACGACTGCACTGTCTACGTTTGGTTGTGGATAAAACATTTGTCGTGACACGTTGCGTGTGAGCTTTGCATTGCCAAAATAGTCAACAGCAACGGTAACCCTGCCATAGTCTTTTGTGCCTGCTTTTGCAGTGAGTCTGTCTGCCACCTCTTTTTGAATCATGATAGACATAGACTGCATAAGTGTGCTTTCTTCTAAAAACCTCATGAGGATTGGCGTTGTGATGTAATATGGCAAATTTGCAACCACCTTATACGGACCACCTGCAATTTTTTCTATCTCTGCCATATCAACGTCCATAACGTCTTTAAACACAACCTGCACGTTGTTAACACCAAGCAAAGTTGTTTTAAGCACTGACTCAAGGTTTGTGTCAATTTCGAACGCAACAACTTTTTTTGCCTGCTGAGCAATGGCATAGGTGAGTGAGCCTGCACCAGGGCCGATTTCTATAACAACGTCGTCTTTTGTTATTTCGGCATCACTCACGATAGCGTTGAGCAGGTTTGTGTCCGAAATAAAGTTTTGACCAAACTTTTTGTTAAACCTAAAGTTGTTTGCCTGCAATACCTGTTTGATTTCCACTATTCAAAAACCCTCACGCGAAGTTTAAGACCACGCTCGTCACAAAGTTGCTGACAAGCCTCGACTTCGTCTTTGCCAATGATATCCACCACCGACATAATAACGTCCATACCCAAATCCTGACATTGATGAGCAAATTCAAGCATACCCTCGAAAGACTCTTCGCCAAACACGCTTTTGCAAATGCGTTGATATTCTTTGGCGTTAGATGCATTGAGGCTAACGTTAACTTTGTCTATAGCACCAACCATTTTTTCTGTTACGTCGTCGCCAAAAATAAGGTTTGCCTGACCGTTTGTGTTGATGCGTGTTGTTTTGCCCTTTGATTTAAAAAACCTGCCAAGCTGACACATAAGGTCAATTTTGTAAGTTGGTTCGCCAAAGCCACAAAAAACAATTTCGTCATATTTAGACAAATCGTCTGGCAGCTGGTTTACAACGTCGTCAAAATCAGGCTCGCAGTCAAGCCACAAATTTGTGCCGTTCATGTCGTCGTGCCCGTTGCGAATGCAAAAAAAGCAATCGTTTGAGCATTGGTTTGTAAGGTTGATATAAAGGTTGTTGCCAACCTCATATACGTAGTTGTTCATATATTTGTCCTTTTAAACAAAGCAAAAGTGTTTTTGCGCACTTGTTCTTCAAGTGCCTCGAAAGAAATGCCAAGCACCTCTGCCATTTTTAAATAAGTATATTTAATAAGTTTTGGATAATTTGTTTTGCCACGGAAAGGGTGTGGCGTCATATATGGTGCGTCTGTTTCGGTAAGCAGTTTTTCCACAGGAATTGACTGAATAATTTCTTCTTTTTTGGCATTTTTAAAAGTGATTGCACCCCCAAAAGAAAAAAATGCGTCAAACTTTAAAAATTCCTGTGCCATTTCTTTACTGCCCGAATAGCAATGAAGCAAAACACCGTTTTTAAGCAAAGATCTGTTGTCTTTAAGCACTTGCAAAGCATCGCCATATGCATCGCGAATATGCAACTGCACAGGCAAGCCAAAACTGTTTGCAAGGTCAAGTTGCTCAACAAAGGCTTTGTGTTGCACCTCTTTGCTTGGTTCGTCGTAGTGATAATCAAGACCAATTTCGCCAACGGCAACAACCTTTGGGTTTTTTGCATACTCTGCCATAAGGTCTGCCATCTTCTGGTCGAAAGTCAAAGCATCGTTAGGGTGACAACCGATTGTTGCAAAAATTTTGTCATATTTTTGCGAAAGTTCAAAGGCTTTTTGCATTGTTGCAAAATCTGCCGATGCATCTATGATAAAATCAAGCCCGTCTGCCTCAAAATCGCCAACAATCTGGTCTATATCACAAATCAACCTTTCGTCATCAAGGTGAGTATGACAATCTATCATCAGTTAACCCCACTGCCACTTTCAATTTCTTTTTCTGGTGTAACGAAAACAACGTCTTTGCCGTTTGATGCACACAAAATCATGCCTTCGCTCAAAATGCCACGGAGTTTAACAGGTTTAAGGTTTTTAACGATAACGACAGTTTTGCCAACCATATATTCTGGTGTGTAATATTGTGCAATGCCACTAACAACAGTGCGTTCTTTGCCTGTAACGTCAAGAGTGAGTTTCAAAAGTTTGTCGCTCTTTGCAACCTTTTCGCAAGTGAGCACTTTTGCAGTTGCAAGTTCAACCTTTGCAAAATCGTCGATAGAAATTTCTGCTTTAGGTTCTTCTTCTACCACTTCTTGTTTTGGTTGTTCTTTTGCTTTTGCCTGAGCTTCTGCAAGTTTTTCAAGTTCTGCAAGTTCTTTTTTCATGTCAAGACGTGGGAACAATGCATTGCCTTTTACAACTGTGCCACCAACAGCAAGGTCACCAAATTCTTTAACAGATTCAAAATCAGTTGGCAATGCACCAAGTTGCAAACTGTCAAAAATCTTTTGGGCAGTTGTTGGAACGAATGGGCTGAGCAACACTGCAGAAATGCGGATTGTTTCTGCAAGGTTGTAAAGCACTGTGCCAAGACGTGCTTTTTTGCTTTCGTCTTTAGCCAAAACCCAAGGCATAGTTTCGTCGATATATTTGTTTGCACGTTGAACAAGGCGGAAAATTTCTACCAATGCTTCAGGAACGAGCAAATTGTCGATATGTGTGCGAACTTTTGCCAATGCATCTTTGCAAAGGTTAATGAGTTCGTCGTCAACGTCTTCTTTTTCGTCGTGTGCAGGAACAACACCACCAAAATATTGTGTGATCATGGCAGTTGTGCGTGACACAAGGTTGCCAAGGTCGTTTGCAAGGTCTGCGTTTGTGCGTGTGATGAGTGCCTCGTTTGTATAAACACCGTCACTGCCAAAAGGAACTTCTCTCAACAAGAAATATCTAACTGCATCTACACCATATCTTTCTGACAAAATGAATGGGTCAACAACGTTGCCTTTAGATTTGCTCATTTTGTCGCCACCAATAAGCAACCAGCCGTGGCCGTATACCTTCTCTGGCATTTCGATGCCAAGTGCCATAAGGATTGCAGGCCAGATGATAGTGTGGAAACGAACGATTTCTTTGCCCACCATATGAAGGTTTGCAGGCCAGTATTTTTTAAACAAGCTGTCGTCTTTGCCTTCGTATCCAAGTGCAGTGATATAGTTTGTAAGAGCATCTACCCAAACGTAAATAACGTGTTTGTCGTCGAATGAAACAGGAATGCCCCATTTGAAAGACGTGCGTGAAACGCAAAGATCTTGCAAACCAGGTTTGATAAAGTTGTTTATCATTTCGTTCATGCGAGATTTTGGAGAAATAAACTCTGGGTTTTTGTTATAAAGCTCAATGAGTTTGTCCTGATATTTAGAAAGACGGAAGAAATAGCTTTCTTCTTTTGCTTTTTCAACAGGTCTGCCACAGTCAGGGCATTTGCCGTCAACAAGCTGGCTTTCTGTCCAGAAAGATTCGCAAGGTGTGCAATACATTCCTTCGTATTCTGCCTTGTAAATATCCCCTTGGTCATAAAGACGCTTGAACATTTTTTGCACAGCCTCTACGTGATAGTCGTCAGTAGTGCGAATAAATTTGTCATAGCTGATGCCCAAAACCTTCCACAAATCTTTAATATTGTCAACAAGACCGTCAACAAACGCTTTTGGAGTTGTGTTGTGTTCGGCAGC
>JAFVQA010000057.1 GCA_017505015.1 Clostridia bacterium | reverse complement strand
GTGGAAAAAAGAGGGCAGAAAAGAAGATATTTCAAAGTCTATCAAAGGTCAGCTTGCTAAATAATTAAAATAAAAAACAAAACCCACGGTTAAACCGTGGGTTTATTTTTTTGCTTATTCAATTTTGACTATGTAAAAATACTCGTTAAATAATGCCTTCAATAAAAATTTTCAAACCAATTGCAACAAGAATTATGCCACCAACCAAAGTTGCTTTGTCTGCCAAAAACTTTCCACACGTTTCGCCAAGATAAATTGCAACAAGTGACAAAACGAATGTTGTAATGCCAATGATACCAACTGCCAAAAAAATGTTAAAAGTCAAACCGGCAAAACTAACGCCAACTGCAAGTGCATCAATGCTTGTGGCAACTGCCTGCATGAGCAATGTTTTTAAAGTAAGGCTATGGGTTGTTTCTTCTTTGTCTTTTTCAAAAAAGTCGGCAATCATTTTTCCACCGATAATTGTCAGCAAAACAAGTGCAATCCAATGGTCATATTTTTCTACAATTTCGCCAAACAAACTGCCTGCAAAAAAGCCTATCAACGGCATAACCGCCTGAAACAAACCAAATGCAAATGCAATGAGCAATGCTTTTTTAAGGTTTGGCTTAGAAACTATTCCATCTGTTGCAGCAACGGCAAAAGCATCCATCGAAAGCCCGACACCAATAACAAAAATATCAAAAATACCCATAAAAATCCTTTTTTTAAATATATGCACCAGTGCAAAAAGATAGGTAAATTTTGCCATAAAAAAAATACTTTGTCAACAACAGGCAAAAGCAGTGATTTTTGCTGTTTTTTTGTATTGTTATAAAAGGTTTTTTGGGTTATAATGATAAAAGGTGAATTATGTCTAACGAAAAACTTATTATCATTGATGGAAACAGTTTGCTTAACAGAGCTTATTATGCAATACCACCCCTCAACAACCACGAGGGAAAAAACGTAAATGCAGTTTTTGGGTTTGTAAACATTTTGCTTAAGGCGTTGAGCGATTATAAACCAAGTCACGTAGTAGTTGCCTTTGACAAAAAAGGCAAAAACTTTCGTCATGAAATTTATGACCAATATAAGGCAACGCGAAAAGGCATGCCTGACGACCTTGCCCAGCAAATGCCAATTTTGTTTGACCTTCTTGACAAAATGCAAATAACAAGAGTTGGTGAAAGTGGCGTAGAGGCAGACGACGTTATTGGAACCCTGGCAAAAAGGTTCAGCATTCCAACGGTTATTTTTTCTGGTGACAGAGATTTGCTTCAGCTTGTTGACGAAAACACTACCGTTTGCCTTACAAAGCGTGGCATAACCGACGTGGAAGAAGTTTCAATAAACACAATAAAAGACTTATACGGAATGATTCCGTCGCAAATAGTGGAGTTTAAAGCCCTCAAAGGTGATCCTTCGGATAACATCCCTGGTGTTGCAGGTGTGGGTGATAAAACTGCAATGACTTTGCTTGACAAATATGGCACGGTAGAAAATATTTATGCCAATATTGCAGAAATAAAGGGTGCGCTTCAAACAAAACTTCTTACAGGCAAAGACATGGCATTCGTGTCAAAAATTCTTGCTACAATCAAAACAGACGTGCAGATAGACTGTGCTCTTGACGACGTTGTTTTCAAGCCTGTTCCTGCAAGTGTAAAAACTGAGTTTGAAAAACTTGAGTTTCGCAGTTTGTTTAAAAAACTTGCAGAACTTAGTGGTGACGAACAAGTTGAAGAAGACGATGAAGAAAAGTTTGACGAAGTTAAAATAACAGAAATAACTCAACTTCAGCAACTTGCAGATACACTTAATGGCAAAACTCAGCTTGCATTTTATTTCGATGAAAATTTGTATATTAGCTGTGATGAAAAAACTCAATATACAATAGAAATAGCAAAGGATTTGTTTGGTGGCATAAGCATAGAGGGGGCAATGGATATCATTTCGCCATTGCTCAAAAATGACGGCCAAAAAATCGTATATGACAGCAAAAATATAAGGCACAAACTCAAATTTTATAACAGTCAAATCAACAACGTTGCATATGACGTTTCAATTATGCAATATCTTGTAGAATATCGTTCGTTTAAAGATTTGGGTCAGCTCAGGCAGGCATACAACCTCAAATCAGTTACGCCGGCACTTATAAAACTTTCAAAAATTCTCAAAGAAAAACTTAAACAAAACAGCGTGTGGGAGCTTTATGAAAAAATAGAACTTCCACTTGCAAAACTTTTGTTTGAAATGGAAGTTGAAGGCTTTAAAATAGACGTAGATATGCTTGAAGACCTTGGCGAAAGATATAAGGCAGAAATAGCAGATCTCACAGCTACAGCACACCAGATGGCAGGCGAAACTTTCAACGTTCTCAGCCCAAAACAACTTGGACAGATTTTGTTTGAAAAACTTGGCCTTCCTGCACAAAAAAAGACAAAAACAGGTTATTCTACCGACAACGAAATTTTAGAAAAAATCAAAAACGCACACCCAATAGTGCCGGTAGTGCAAGCTATACGAAAAATTTCAAAACTTTCAGGCACTTATATCGAGGGATTCAAGCCTTTGGTGCAAAAAGGCAACCTTATTCATACAACCTTTAACCAAACGCTAACGGCAACGGGTCGTTTGAGCAGCAGTGAACCAAACCTTCAAAACCTGCCTGTTCGCAACGAAGACGGCAAAGATATTCGCAAAATGTTTATTCCAACCAAAGACCTGCTCATTTCTGCCGACTACAGCCAGATAGAACTCAGGTTGCTTGCACATTTTTCCGGTGACGAAAACCTTATCAACGCCTTCAACGAAGGCAAAGACATTCACTCAATGGTTGCACAGGAAATTTTTGGCATACCAGCAGAAATGGTTGCCCCTTCAATGAGGCGAATGGCAAAGGCAGTAAACTTTGGCATTATCTATGGCATAAGTGAATATGGTCTTTCACAAAATATTGGCATATCACCTGGCAAAGCAAAAGAATATATTGCAAAATATTTTGAAAGTTATCCAAAAATTAAAGATTATTTGCAAGGTAGCATAGACTTTGCAAAACAAAACGGATACGTAATGACAATAACTGGCCGTCGCAGACAAATTCCGGAAATTTCATCAAGCAACTATCAACTGCGGTCATTTGGCGAAAGGGCTGCAATGAATGCTCCTTTGCAGGGCAGTGCGGCAGATATCATCAAAATTGCAATGATCAACGTAGACAACGAACTTAAAAAACGCAATATGCAAAGTAAACTTATTTTGCAAATTCACGACGAACTTGTTTTAGACGTGGTAGAAAGCGAGGTTGACGAAATTAAAGAAATTTTGCAACAACAAATGTCAGATTGTTTCAACCTTAAAGTAAAATTAGAAATAAACGTTTCAGGCGGTAAAAACTTGTATGAAGCAAAATAAAAAAATTGCGATTACTGGTGGCATTGGCAGTGGTAAATCTGCCGTATCGCAAATATTGGCTTCAAAAGGCTATTTTGTGTTGGATTGCGACCAGATCACAAAACAACTTTATCAAAAACAACACACGACAGAACAAATTGCAATAAATTTTGGCAACGAATTTGTTGAGAACGGCAAAGTTGACACTAAAAAACTTGGTGCATATATTTTTGCAGACCAAAGCCGTGTTGAAAAACTCAATGCAATTATGCATCCACTTATTTTTGACGAACTTGACAGACAAATTAACGAGTCGGATCAAAGTGTTGTTTTCGTGCAGATACCATTGCTGTTCGAAACGGGTATGCAAAATCAGTTTGACGACGTGTGGCTTGTCGTTGCAGATGAGCAAACGCGAATAAGTAGAGTTGTCGTGAGAGATAATCTTGATGTTGAGCAAATAAAAAACAGAATTAAAAATCAAATGGACGACGAAAAAAAGTCAAAATTAGTGCATACTATTATAAAAAACAATGGAACACTTGCAGAACTTGAGTGTGCCGTTGATGAGTGTATAAAGAGGTTGTCCGTTTGAAAATAAAAACAAAAAACAAAACCACAATGATATTTTTTATTGTCATTGTGGTTTTTTGTATGGTCGGTTTCGTGTGGCAAAGATATTTTTGGTTTGATTTGCAATACGACCAATATATAACGCAATGTTGCAATGAGCAAAAGGTTTCAAAAAGCCTTGTTTATGCCATTGTCAAGGCAGAAAGCAATTTTGACACAAAAGCACTTTCAAATAAAGGGGCAGTGGGGCTTATGCAACTTATGCCAGACACTGCTTTGTTCGTTGCACAAACACAAAATATAACGAATTTTGATTTAACAAACCCCAAAGACAATCTTATGCTTGGCATTTGTTATATTGCATATCTGCAACAAAAATTCGACAGACAAAAAGACGTTGTTTGCGCATATAACGCAGGCGAAAACAATGTTAAACAGTGGAAAGAAAAAGGACAGGATATACCATTTAAAGAAACAAAAAATTATCTTAAAAAGGTAGAAAGAAATATAAAAATTTTCAATGCATTATATAAATAAAAACACCCAACTTTCGTTGGGTGTAATTTTTTTTATTTATTGTTTTTTTGCATATCTGCAGCACGTATAGCAACACGTTTTACTTTGCCGCTTGACGTTTTTGGCAATTCTTTTACAAATTCTACAACACGTGGGTATTTATAAGGTGCTGTGTTTACCTTAACGTGGTTTTGCAACTCTTTAACAAGGTTGTCACTTGGCAAATATCCTTTTGCAAGCACGATAGTTGCTTTAACAACCTGACCACGGATTTCATCCGGAACGGCAGTGATAGCACATTCCAAAACGGCAGGGTGAGTATACAAAGCACTTTCTACTTCAAACGGACCAATGCGATAGCCACTGCATTTGATTACGTCGTCACTGCGACCAACAAACCAAAGGTAACCGTCACAGTCACGCCAAGCAGTGTCGCCTGTGTCATACATATTGTTGCGGAAAGATTTTGCATTTGCGGCATCGTCTTTAAAATATTCGCGGAACAAACCAACAGGGCGTTTAACGTCTGTGTTGCGAACAACCAACGAGCCAACAACACCGTCTTCGCAAGTGTTTCCGTTTTCGTCAACAATGTCAATGTCATAAATTGGTGCAGGTTTGCCCATAGAACCAGGTTTGATAGGGGTAAAGTCACCAAAATAACCAACGAGAACGGTAGATTCGCTTTGACCAAAACCTTCGTTTATTTTTTTGCCGGTAAGGGCAAACAATTTGTCCTGAACTTCTGGGTTGAGTGGTTCGCCAGCAGTTGAAAAATGTTTGATAGAACTGATGTCATATTTTGACATATCTTCTTTCAACAAAAAGCGATAAATTGTTGGTGGAGCACAGAAAGTTGTGAGTTTTATGCGAGAAATAAGTTCAAGCATTTTTACTGCATTAAACTTTTCTGTGTCATATGCAACGATAGTTGCACCTACAATCCATTGACCATAAATTTTGCCCCATGCAAATTTTGCCCAGCCAGAGTCAGATTGAGTGAGGTGATATCTGTTTTCTTCTACCTGATTCCAGAATTTTGCAGTAGTAATGTGACCAAGTGGATATGTAAAGTCATGCATAACCATTTTTGGCATACCAGTAGTGCCAGAAGAAAAATAGATAAGCATTGGGTCATCGTTGTTAGTAGGCATTTTTTCAAATTTGTCGCTGGCAAGTTCAATTTCTTTTTTCCAGTCAACAAAACCATCACGAACAACGTCGTTAACCATTGCAAGTGTGTGCACAGTAGGGCACTTTGCCATAGCACTTTTTACGTTTTCAACAAGTTCGGCGTGTTCAACACAAACAACCATTTTTATGTCTGCACTGTTGCAACGATAAACAATGTCTTTTTCTGTCAGTTGATAAGTTGCCGGTATAACAACTGCACCAATTTTGTGCAAGGCAACCATGTTTATCCAGGCTTCTGGTCTTTGCATAAGCATTTGCAAAACAACGTCACCACGTTTAATGCCGTATTTTAAAAATGCGTTTGCAGCTTTGTCAGACAATCTTTTAATATCACCAAAAGTAAAAAGTTTTTCCTGACCGTCATCGTTGCACCACAAAAGTGCTTTTTTGTTTGGTTCTTTCATTGCCCATTCGTCAACAATGTCATAGCCAAAGTTAAAATTTTCAGGCACGATTATGCGATAATTTTCTTTAAAATCTTCATAATCTTTGTAACTGAAACGGTTTATATATTTTCCTACCATTATTATCCTCTGTTTTTAGCTGAAATTTCGTTTATTACAGCCAAAAATACTGCAGTTGGCGTAACTGCCTGCTGGCTGTGTTTAATACTGCTGTTAAAATAAATGCTGTCACCCTGGTTGAGTTCAAAAGTTTTTGCACCAATGTTAACTCTTATTGTGCCTTGCAAAACGTAGTTAAATTCCTGACCGTTGTGTTGAACGATTTCCACGTCTTTAACGTCGTTTTTAAGATAAACCAGCATTGGCTCCATATCTCTGCCAGTATAGTTTGATGCGAGTGAAGAGAACATGTATCCCTGGTGTCTTTCAAGGTCTTCGCCTTGACCATTGCGAACGATTGTATAACTGTTCATTTTTGGTGTTTCGCCAGTCAAAAGTGCAGTAGGGTCAATTTGAAAAGCAGCGGCAATGCTGTAAAGGTCAGACACTGTGATTTCGATATTAGCGTTTTCATAGTCGCAATACAAGTCTTCTCTTATGCCGGCAAGGTGAGCCACTTCTAAAGTAGTCATGTCCAAAACTTCTCTCAACTCACGCACTCGATGAGCCACTTGTTTCATTTTTTCGTTCATAGTATCCTCCAAAAGCAAAATGCATTGCAAATAAAATATAAAATATTTTATCACTTTATTTGCAAAAAAAACAACCATATTGACAGCCTTTAAGCAAAAATATATCAATTTTGCAAAAAATATATAAAAATTTGTTATTTTTTTGCTTAAAAACAAAAAAGGCATTTCAAATAAAAATAAAAAGGAGGGGCATTGCCCCTCGATTTTAAAATCAGTGATTGCCACCGCAACCGTGTTTGTTTTGACCACAGCCACCGCAAGAGTGTGAGTGACCTTCTTCGTGGTCGTGATGATGGTTACATTGAACGTCTGGGTCATATTTAAGGCTGCCATACAAAAGTGCAATCACAGCTTCGTCGCAGTCGCCTTCAGCCCCAGGGAAAAGTTTAATTCCTTCTTCTGCAAGAGCAGTTCTTGCTCCTGCACCAATGCCACCGCAGATGAGTGCAACAACGTCGTGGCGTTTCAAAAAGCCAGACAAAGCACCGTGACCACCTTCTACAGGATAAATAATCTGAACGTCAGTTACAACGTTGTTTTCAACAGTGTAAAGTTTAAATTCTTCACAATGACCAAAGTGTTGAAAAATGTTTCCGTTTTCGTGTGTTACAGCAATTTTCATATTATCACCTCTCCTTAACTATAATTATAGACCTTTTTTAAATAAAGTAAAGCAAAAAACCCTTGCATTAAGGTTAATAAAATTATAAAATATTTCAAAAGAGGTGTTATATGAGAAGAAAAGACAGGCAAATGCCAAAAGAATTTGCTTTGCAGGTGGTGGACAAGTGTCAATATGCAACTATGTCGATGATAAGTGAAGGCAAACCTTATTGCGTGCCACTTTCAATAGTTCGTATAAATGATTTTGTTTATTTTCATTCTGCGATGGAAGGGCAAAAAACAAATGCACTCAGACAAAATCCAGACGTTTGTCTTTCTTGTGTGGGTGAGGTAAACCTTGTGCCAAGCGAATTTACAACCGAATATGAGTGCGCAATTATCAAAGGCAAGGCTACCGAAATTGTTGACGATAGCGAAAAAATTGCCGTGCTAAAACATATTTGCGAAAGATATGCTTTGTCAAATATGGCGGGGTTTGACAACGCAATAAAAATGAGCTTGTCACGCACTGCTATATGGAAAATTTCTATGGATGAAGTTACAGGCAAACGCAAAAAATATGACAAAAATGGCGAAGAAATGAAGTTTGGCCGTATGGAATAATTAGCAAAACAGAGTAAAATATATTTTATTTATTTGTTGGATGGAGAAAATGGGTATGAAAAGCAAATTGCAACTGTTTTCATCAATATTTAAACTTATAATCGGCATTATGGCAATCATAGCCTTTGTGATAATTGGCTTTGGTGGTGAAAATATGGTAAAGTGGATAGTAACGCTTGTTCTTGCCATTGCATGTATTGTGATGGGAATAATCGGCATTGTCGATTATAAAAAAGACCGTTAAATTATGCTGGTTAATATATTGTGCAAATAAAAAGGATAGCAATAGTTTTTGCTATCCTTTTTTGTTATTATTTAAATTTTTACGTTTGTTATTCAACCGTTTTGAGTGAAGTTGTCATATCAATTTTTTTGTTTTTAAAGTGGAGCAAAATGTCAACAATGCCAATAACTGCCACAACCAAAACAATGGTGAACAGATATGCAGTCCATTTTACATCGTTTATAGAACCAAACTCAAGATATTCAAACACAAATGCAACGAGGGCATAGCCAAGAGGCAAACCAACAACAATGCCCATTATAGCCATAATGAATATTTCACGGAATATATATCCAGATACTTCCATGTCGTGATATCCCAAAACTTTGAGTGTTGCGAGTTCGCGTTTTCTTTCGCCAATATTCATTATAGTCAGGTTAAAAATAACAAGCACACAAAGGCAAATTGCAAACAAAATGATAACGACTGATATTATTGAAAGTGAATCACCAATCATAGTTATGTCGAGGGTATGTCCGTCTGCCTTAGAAATGTCATGCAACCCAAAGCCCGCAAAAATAAGAGCAGTAGACCCTGCAACAGAAATCACCGTCATGAGCAAATGTTTTGCGTAACGGAAAATATTTCTGCAGGTAGATTTATATTTAAACGAAAGTTTTTTCCATATAAATGGGATATATTCCAAAAATATTTTTTTACCTGCTTTTGGTGCTTTTGGCCGCAAAAGATATGCAGGCTTGTTTTTCGTTTCTTTAACAACGAGATAAGTTGTCACTCCAAGCACGGCAACAAACATAGACGCAATGGCAATTATACCCATCGTCAGGTCTACGTCCATAGGCATAGGTGGCATATACAACAATGCTTTAAAGGCAGGCAAAATTGCAACAGGCAAAACAAAAATGCCAGACACAACACCAAGAATACTGCCAACAATGCAGGTTATTGCGCTGAATATCAGATATTTCATTGCAATTTTAAATTTACCAAAACCAAGTGTAGTATAACAACCGATTTGCGATCTTTCTTCTTCAACAAGTCGTGTCATTGTTGTCAAAACAACGAGTGCAGTCACTGCAATAAAAAACACAGGGAATATAAGTGTTATTACGTCAACTTTTTCGTTATATGATTTGCAAACTGCATAACCAACGTTCTGGTCAAGAGTGAGTGCTTCTACCTTGTCACTGCTCAACTTGTTTTCAATGCTTGTTGCAAGTTGTTCCATTTTGTCAATATAGTTTTTTGCAAAAAGGTTTTCGGTATTAACAGTTGATTTTATATATACGTCTGTTATTGGCAAAAATGGTGTTGGCAAAGGGTTGTGTTTGCCGTTCATATACACAATAAGTTCAAGATTTTCTTGATTTATCAGGTCAGGCTCTGCAATTTTAGAAATATACAAAGGGTCAAAAATTATGCCCGCTATTGTTTTTTCTTCGCCAAGCACAGTCACTTTGTCACCGACAACAAATTCGGGCAAAACAGAAGATTCTTCAAGCACGGCAATTTCAGTTTTGTTTTGTGGCAAATTGCCTGCAACAATTTCAAAACTGTTCACCTTCATTTCGTCAAGAGGGGCAATAATTATGCGTGTGTTTCGTCCTTCGTCATCAAGGTCAATAACGGTGAGAGTCTGTATTTCATCAACACTATCAAGTGCTTTTATATCATCAATCTGATTTTGCAAAAAACCAAAGTTGCTTTTGCTTTTAACAACAACGTCTGCAACGTTTTGGGCAGACATTTTGTCTGTCATTGCAACTTCTATTTTATACGAAAGTGTGCCCAACCCTGTAACAAAGCATATGCCCAGCAAAACGATTGCTGTCATTGCAATAAATCGACCGATATTGAATTTTATGGTGCGAAAAACCGTTTTTAAATATGTTTTCATTACCACTCAATCTCCTCAATATCTTTAGGGTTTGGGTTTGTTTCAATTTTAGATATAAGCCCGTT
>JAFVQA010000056.1 GCA_017505015.1 Clostridia bacterium | reverse complement strand
TTAACAATAATTTTTTAGGGAGGAAACCTATGAAAAAATTTGTAATAGCACTGCTTACATTCGTGTTGATATTTTCAATGTCAATGCTTGTTGCATGTGGCGATCCTTGTGAAAATGGTCACAGCTGGGACAACGGCACTCAAACAATCGCACCTACTTGTATGACAGAAGGTTCAAAACTTTTCACTTGCACAGAATGCGACGAAACTAAAACAGAACCAATTGAAAAAACAGCCCACAACCTTGGCTCATATAAATATGAGCAATGGCCAACTTGTTCTGCAACAGGCATTAAAAAAGCATCTTGTCAAAACTCTGGTTGCACATATGTAGACACACAAGTTGCAGCAATCGAACCAACATTCCACGATTATAACCACGCAATCGACAGAATTTTGGTTTGGGACGGTGCAGGCAACAACATCATTTTGATCAACGTTTGTCACGATTGTGGTTTTGAAAACTGGAACGGTGCACCACAAAGTCTTGGCAATTATCGCACACTCGACCAACTTTTCCACCCTGGTGACCGTGTAAATGAAATCAAAGAATTCTCTAAACTCATTTATGACTATACAAGAAACAACGCAGCCGTTTCTATTATGGATGAAAACAAAGTGATGGAAATTGGTAAAGCAGACGGCGAAGCAAGAACTTGCTATATTGATTCTTCTGTTTCTACTACAGGCGCGACTAAATCTGAAATCAACGGTAAAATTACAGTTGTTAACGGCAAACTCGTTGTTACTGGCGAAGTTGATCTTTCTGGTTCAATCGTTGTAAAAGCTGGCAGCACACTTGAAATTTCAGAAGGTGCTACAATTGCTAACAGTGGTTCTATCACAATAGAAGCTGGTGCTACACTCATCAACAATGGCACAGTAACTGGCAACGCAATTGCTTAATGCTGACATAACTTAAAAACAAAAAAGAGCGTCACTCGACGCTCTTTTATTTTGCTCTTTTTACACGTGCAAATATACGTTGCGGCAAAACATAAGCTGATGGACAATATCCTCCTATGCTAAAAACTGAGCCACACACATAACAACATTGAAGCCACAAAATGGCTTTCTTTTGGCTATGCAACTTTCTTTGACAGCAGGTGCTGGGGTGATTAAATAAATAAAAATAATATAGACAAGCCACGTTTGTTTATATGAGCAGATTGAAGCGACCAAAAACAAACAACGCTATGCCTAAATAATGCCACATTGCAAAAAAGGGGCAACCTGTCGGTCGCCCCTTTTGTCATCTGTTAATTTTGTTATTTGAGTTTTTCTTGTCGTGATTGCAAAAACTTTGTTCCATAAACAACAAAGTCAAGGCACACTGCAACAAGATAGCCTATTGTTGATACAGAAAGCAACTTGCCTGCTATGCCAATTGCAACGTAAGAACCTGTTATTTGTGCAATTTCTGCAAACTTGTCGTGATAGAACGAAATTGTGTTGTTGAGCCATGCAAATGCAGCAATAAAGCCAACCATACAAACAGTTTTTATAACAACGGCAACGACTGTTTTTCGTTTGCCAGGTGCTTTTTGACCAACAAACGAAGCAACCAGACTTGCCCCTGCCAAAACTGCAGTTATCAAGGCATAAACGAACATTGTATTTGTTGCAGGCATGCCGTTGACATAGCCCCTTTCTACACCACTATAAAGAGTGATAAAGCTGAAAAAGTCTAAATTTTCGATTTCATAAAGACCGTATTTTGCAAAAGGCAACGAAACTGACAAAAGCACAACGAGCAACACCGCAACGTAACATGCTTTAAACACTGTTCGTATAATCTGCCAGTTTCCACTTTCTACAACCCTTGTTTTTGCAACAGATTTGTTGAGATATTCGTTAACGCCATCGACAGCACAACAAATTGTTATAAGCACAGGAATTGCAATCAACGTATAATAAGCAATGCCAAGTTTTTCGTTTGTATAAACTTCGCCAGGCAAACCCTGGATATATTGACTGCTTTCTGTCATAAAGTTGATTGCAGCCGGCAAACAATAAACGGCAACAACCAGCATAACAACTGCAAAAGCTATGCGACAAGTTTTATATATACCTTCTTTTTTAACGTCTTGTTTGTTTTTTGCACTTGTTGCGCCAAGCCCTGCAACACACATTGCCAAAGCAACCAATGCACTCACAATCAAAAACAACGTGCTTCTGAAATTGAGCAGGCTTGTGTGAACGGTTGCACCAAACAACGACAACATTTCTGTATACATACCCGCACTTTTATCTACCATCTGATAGCTGTAAACAGGCAAACACAAAACCACCAATGAAGCAAGTGCCAAAAAAGGATAAGCAAAAGTTGTTGGGCCGAATTTTTGTTTGCCACCAACAAACAATTCATCTTTTATAAATTGTTTTTTGTCTGCAATCAACAAAGCACAAAAAACAACGGGCAAAACAACGTTTGAAACAAAAGCAAAAGTGATTGCAGCTTTTTGATAATATCTCAACAAATGAATTTCTGCTGAAATCAAACCAGGAAGACACACAACCAGCAACACAACGTTTGCAAAAATCAAAACAGTTGCAATTTTGCTTTGTTTTTCTTTGGCCAAAAACAAAAACTTTTCAACAATGCAAACAACTGCTGTCAAAGCCATTGCAGAAAACAAAACAATTGAAAGAATTGCAGACGTTCTCAAAGCCCCACTGAAAGTGAGTATATCTGCAAGCCCAATTTGATTTGTGCCTGTGTTTAAAAATTTGCAAAATGCAGACACAACGAGAGCCACGCCAACCACAAAATAAAAGGCAATAAACAACCAGTTACGTTTTATTTTGTTTGAATTTGTTTGTTTAGTATTTTCATTCATTACTAAAAATCTCCTTCTTCCGTGCAAATATACCATTTTTTTTAACATTTTGCAATACCCTTGTTGTTCAAAATTAAACAATAACAACTGATTTTTGTTTAAAACCACTTTGCCGTTGAACAACACAAGTCCACGCCAAAGTTTTATGCGCAAAAAACAAAGCACCCCATACAGAGTGCCTTTGGAACTAACGAGCAGATTCGTAAGGAACACTGTGGCGGAACAGCATATTTGCAAGGCAAATTGCGTCACTGCCGACAAAAAACAAAGCACCCCACAATGGAGTGCTTTTGGAGCTACTGGCGAGAATCGGACTCGCGACCCCCACCTTACCAAGGTGGTGCTCTGCCACTGAGCCACAGTAGCATATTGAAGGCAGAAAATCTGCCCTTTTTGCTGTTTTATTTGCTCACACGAAGGTCTTTGCCTTGCAGGTTGATGAGCAAAGTTTTTTGCGAAAAAATGCGTGAATAAAACCTGTCGCCATATACGTCTTGAATTTGTTTGCCAAGGTTAGAAGTGAAAAAAGTATATTTGCCTTTTGCCATTCGTTCACTCAAAAGGTTGCAAAAATATTCTTCTGTCACGTTGTTATATTTGTTTTCACTGCCAAGGTCGTCTATAACCAAAACGTCGGTGTTGAGCAGGTTTGACAGCATTTGACCTTTTTGACCCACAGGTGCAAGGTGAATTTGCAAAAACAGGTTGTTAAGGTTGAATGCAGAAGTGAAAAGAACGCTGTAATTTTGTTTGAGCAAATCGTTTGCAAGACAAGTGATAAGGTGTGTTTTGCCAGTGCCTGTGCCCCCTGTTATAAATACGTTGCGTTTTGAAACTTTTTGCACGTTTGCAAGATATTTTTTAAACAAGTCAATAACGTCACTTTGCAAATCGTTTTTTGCAACGGCGGTTTCGAGCGACAGACTCACGTCGCAAAGGTTGCTGTTGTCTGACAAAATTTTGTTTATTGCCTGTTGAAAACAACTGCATCTTTCACCGTTTACGTAGCCTTTGTCGTTGCAAAGGTCACATTCATATTGTGGCAAAAGGTCGCTTGTTTTCATGCCCATATCATCAAGAATCTGTGCCTGTTTTGCCAAAATTTCGTCAAGCTTGTTTTGCATTTGGTCAACAGACTCGCCCAAAAACAAGTTTTTGCCCATGTCGAAAACAAGGCTTCGTCTTTGGCTTTCAAGCAAAGCAAAGTCTTTGTTTTTGCATGCAAAGTCAATGGCAATTTGTGCCTTTGCCTCTGCCGTTTGTCTTTTTTTTTCAAACTGTCTTTGCACCTGTTGCAAAACGTCTTTTTTATCCATAAAATTACAACTCTACGTTTTTTAAATCTTCAAACAATGCGTCAAACTCTTCGTCGGTATATTCGCGTTGTTTATATTTTGCCTGTGTTTTTGGTTTTTGTGTTTGTTTGTGTTGTTGTGCCTTTTCCACACTGTCAATACCGTTTGCCTTGAAGTCAGCAAGCACCTTGTTGATATATGCCATCTGATTTGTTGCACCGTTGGCAAGCGTCGCCACGTGCAAAACAAGGTCGTGAGGCATAGACCAGCTTTCTGTCCACGTTTTGTAACTGTTTCGGTCGCTTTGTGCAACACCACGCAACAGACCGGCAGTTTGCAACACCTGTTTGACCTGCTTGTCCTGCGAAACAAGTTCTGTCATATATTGAGCAATGGCATTTTGCGAAGTAAGCCCTTTTTGATAAAACTTTTGAACAACCCCGTCCATTCCGTCAATAGTGCGAACGTTTTGTTTAAAGCAATATTTTGCAACGAGTGTGAGCGAGTTTTCGTCAAAACCCTTGTTGAGCCATGGAGTGATATAATCTTCGATAATAAAATCGAGCGACTGATAATATACACCAATGATTTTGTTGATTTGCTTTGCAAGGTCAAACATTTTGTCACGGTTTTTGTCATAGTTTGCAATGTCGCTTTGAGTGTGCAAACCCATTTTATAATAGGCATCTATGCGTCTGTCGAGATATTCCATAGATGCTTTTTTATGTTTTTTGGCAACAAAACGCAAAGTTTCGAGGTCATAGCCCATGCCTTCCGTCCACTTTTCGAAAAGACGGCGGTCGTCATATTCTATACTGCGTTTTGTGCCAAGTGCACCAAACAAAAGTTTTATGTCGTCGGTATATTTAACAGTTGTAGAAAGTTTTTGCTCAACAGCATCAACAGTTTTAATGCCACTGTCACTGAGACTGCGCGCAACTTTTAAAATATATGGGTAATTTATGTCGTTGCCCTTTTTCTCTGCACAATATTTTGCAACTGCAACAAGTGCTTTTGGCTCAAAAAAAGTTGTTTCCAAAAAGATATAATATTCGTTATATTCGTTTGTGGAAATCATTCGTTCGCAAAGCACTCCCTGAATGTCTTTGTTAAACTGCTGATATTTTTGCGGTTTGATTTTTTTGAGCAAAACGTCGTCACTGCGAACAGGCATATATACCACTTCGCAAGGGTTTTTTTGCAAAATGTGAACAAGGCCAAGTTCCTGCCAATAGGTATAGGCAGTAAGGATATCTTCTTTGTCAATGCCAAGCACGCGTGACATTGTGTCAAGGTTGTTGTCTTGACCGCCTTTTGAGCACAGATAAAGACCAAACAAATATATGTCTACGTATTTGTTTGGAGCTTCTGGCAGATAGTTTGTAATAAAAAGATTGTCAACCGTTGTATATCCCGCATTGACAAGCTCTTGCGAAAAATTGCAAAAACCCATATATATCCTCATTTAGAAAGCAAATTTACACTCATTTGCTATTGATTTATTTATAATAAAATATTATAATAAAAAATGATATTATCCAAAAGTGTTTCTTTTGGGCACTCTTTTTTTGAGAGTGTAAATATAATATCACAAAACTTTTGTTTTTCAAATAGTTTTTGTCAACAAAGGGAGGAACGGATGAAAATAAATCTCATCAAAATAAAAGGCCTGTTTAACGAAGCCTTTGACGTATATATCAAAACAGACGTTGTGCCAGAAAGTTGCGACAGCATTTTTTGTGATGCCTGCGACCTCGCCAAAGCAATTGACTTTTTGTTTTTGAACAAAAGCGAAGGTTTTTGTGACGGAACGGCAGAATGCGAATTTGAATATGCCGGTTGCAAATACAGCCTTTCACGCACAAAAAGTTTTGACAACGTTGTAAGCCTTTTGCGCGAACAAGATGGCGAAAGCAAAAAAAGATATACCCAGGTTGACGAAAAACTGCGCCAGCTTTTCAAGACTGACGTACAAAAACTGTTTGACGGCATTGTTATAGAAAGCGATGAGTTTAACGACTTTAACCAAAACCCAAGCCTTTCGTTCCACAAAGACGTTGCCGACCTTTTTGAAGTGCAAAAGCAAACTCAAATTGCATATAACGAAGCACTCGACAGAAAAAACCAACTCAAACTGCAAATAAAAGCAATAACAAGCAAACCAATTAAAGCAATTAAAGCAAGTCAGCTTGACGAACTTCGCGAACAGACAAACGATTTGCAAAAAGAATATATCGACACTCTTGCACAAATCGCACTTTTGAAAGACAGTTTGCGCACTTTGTCTACCAAAGAAAATTTGCAAAAAGACATTGACTCAACAAAAGACCACATAAATCGTTTGAAAGAAAACAGCGAGTTTATAGATGAAAAACGCAAACAGCTTGAAGACCACAACAGAATTCAGGCATTTTTGCCACAACTTAAAGACATTTTGTCATATAAAAAACAACTTGCCGAAACAAAGCAACTTGCCGAAAGAGACACCGAAGAACTTGAATGGTTGCGCTCTGAAAGACAAGGCGTAGTATCTCAGCTTGAAGAACTCAGTTATGAAATTGACAAAAAGGTAGAACAAAACACTCGCCTTATGCTCATTCGTCATGACAGCGACTCGGTTGAAAGCCTTTGTGAGCGCAACGAAGAACTTGGCGACAAAATCTTGCAACTTCAAAGCGAAAAAGAAGCGCTCGAACTGACATGTGACTCGCACAAATGTGCAATAGAGTCAATCGACAATGCTATTGAGCAGGCAAAAGACCAGCTCAAATCTATCGATGTGCCTGTTCACTCTATAAACGAGCTGATAGAAAACGTTCGCACAAACGTGCGCATTAAAGAAGTTGAAAAGCAACTTGACGGCATTGAAAAAGAAGTTGTTTTTGTTGCAAGTCAATTGAGCGAAAGAGAGCTTGACGTTAAAAAACAACAAGACACTGTAAACACTTTGCTCAAAATTGACGGCATTGTTACACCTTTTAAATCAAAAGACACACTTTTGCAAATTTTGCAAAGCAAAATAAACAAAAGCGAAGTTATTTTGCAATCGCTCAGCGAAAAGCAACACAACCTTCGCGAAGAAATACAAAACCTGCATTATAAAGAAATTGAGCTTGACCAGTCTGCAGACTGTTTGCAAACTTTGCTTGCTCAAAAACAATATGACCGTGACCTTGTTATAAGAAAACAGGCGTTGAGCGAACAACAGGCATTGCCAGCAACAAGAAACGGCATGAACGTTATGGTTGCCCCTACTACATGTGCGTTTATTGACGAACATATTGAAAGCCTTAAAAGTGACCTTGTGCGTCGCAACAACAAAAAGCTGGAAATTGTATCTCGCCAGGCAGGGCTGAAATGCGTGCTGACCGAAGTTGACAGGCAAAAACAAATTGTGCTTGGTGACATTGTTTCATGCCGAAACGAACGCGATGCTATCATTCGCCGTTTTAGAGAACTTGTAAAAGCAGGCAACAACGAAGTTATTTCAAGCTATTTTAAAGCGCTTGAACTTGGCAAGTCTACCGGTTATCTTTTGGATATTCAACGTGGGCTTGTTGAAACTCAAACGCAAATTGCTTTGATAAAAGAAAAATATAACGACCTTATACGAGAAAAGAAAGAAGTTACTGCTCGTCTTGGCAGGCTTTGCGATTTGCAACAGGCAATCGACCTTAAACAAATGACGGTAGAAATGATGGTTGACACAAACGAAGAAATAAAAGCATCGTTGGTTGACCTGACAGACAAACTTGTTTTGTTGCACACACAACGCAAAAATGAAAGCGATGGTCTGAGCGCAACCGAACAGCGTTTGTCAAACCTTGTTTCGGTTCTTAACGACGTTGTTAACGAAAAGAAAGCAAACGAAAAAGAAATTTTAAAAATCCGCCAGAAGGTGAGCATGTTTGCAAAAGGCAATCCTGACGAAGCACAGCAAAACGTACAGGTGAGAGTAAACGCTTTGATGAGCGAAAAACGTTTGCTCGAAGAAAACAAAAACGACCTTGATGAAAAAATTCTTGTAAAATCTATCGAAATTGAAAAACACGAGCTTGTTTTGTCAACTTTGATGGCAAGCTATCACGACAAAAAGGCAAGTGCAAAATCAATAATGGCAGACCTTGGCGAAGATGATATCGAAGCAATAAAACTCAAAAATCTGTCTGACGAAAGCTATAAAAACATTAAAGATGCAGTAGACAGATTTGACGTAACGCTTGAATCACTTTATTCACGCCTTGAACATTTGCAAGGTCTTTTTGACCAGAACAAAGACGAACAAAAACAACGCGAAACGTGGGAGCAAATTGAACTGCTTGAACAAAAATGCCAAGAAACGAAAGAAAAGCTTGACCAAAGCAAAACTCAGCTTGCTGACCTTACTGAAGAGTATATTCAGTCAGACAAAACGAGATATGACCTGACAAACCTTTTGCACCAATACAACAGCAACAAATCGCTTGACGTGGTGCTCAGACAAAATCAGGTGGTAAAACTTGTTGTCGAACAAGAAATTGGCAAAATTCTCACTTCTGCAAGTCGAATTTATTCAACTTTGTGTGGCAGAGGCGAAATTGTTTGCGATGACGAAAAATTTGCATTGAAGGTTGACGACGTTATAACTCCTTTTGCCGACCTTAGCGTGAGCGACAAACTTTGTATCTTTTTGTCAATAAAACTTTGCGACATGCAAATAAAATTTCCACAATGCAGAACGGTTTTGTTGCACGGCAGTCTGCCACTTAACGTAAGTGAAATGGCTGGTCGTCTGGCAAACCTTAGCAACTACGTTTTTGTTGTAGATGCATTGAGCACAGATATAAACTGACTAAACTTAACACACTAAAAAGGAACAAATGAAAAAAAACAGAACTCCCCTTTTAATAATGATTGCCGTAGGCATTGTTGTCGGCACAGTTTTGGGGTTGTGGATGACGTCAGAACACAACGTAAACGGGTTTAACCTTTTGTCGATAGACACCCTTTTGTTTATGTTGCTGTGGGTGTTTGTATCAACCTTTACGCACGAACTGGGTCACATGCTTTTTGGTTTTGTGAGCGGATATAAATTTGTATACTTTAAATTGTTTGGCACAATTTTTTATAAAAAAGACGGCAAATGGACAACTGCACGCGATGGTCATCGTGGAGCAATTGGTCAATGCATAATGCGACCAGACTTTAAGTATACCGACAAAATGCCTTACGTTTTATATAACCTTGGCGGTTGCATTGCAAACTTTGCTTTTGCCTTGCTTTGCTTTGGTTTGACTTTTGCATACAGCCAAAATGCCTTTGCTATAACAGGAATTGTAGTAAACGTTATTTTTGTTATAATAAACCTCATTCCTGCAAGAAGTTTTGGCAGTGACGGCTACAACGTAATAAACATTGGCAAAACAAACAACAACAAAAAAGCATATTGGCTTGAGCTCAATATGACGGGTGAAATTTTGCAAGGCAAAAAGTTTAGCGATATGCCACAACACTATTTTGAGTTTGAAGTGAAAGACCTGCACCTTACAAACGTTTGTGCGTCACTTTATATGCAATATTGCTATTTTGTCTGCACGTGGCAAACAGAAAAGGCAAAAGAACTGATAACAACACTTTATAACAACAAAAGCCAAATGCCACTTTCAAACGCAAACACAATTAGTGTAGAATATTTCAACTTTGCAGCTCTGTTTGAAGAAAACGTTAACAAGGCAACAAACCTTTATAACAGTTTTGACATGCCAATTAAAAATGCCATTCAACGTGTGCCGGTGCCTTTTGCAATCGTGGCAAAAATTTTGACAAACAGCATGACTGCACGAAACGAAGCACAGTTCAAGCTTGATTGCATGGTTATGCAAAAGATAATAGACGTGTCAAAAAACCTTGCCGAAACAGAATATAACAACATTTTGTTTAGAAAAGCAAAACAGATTTTTGAAAGTTCGGCACAGGATTTGCAAGAACCTTTTGACATTTAATTTAAAAAATAAAACCACTCGCAAGAGTGGTTTTTTTATATATATTTTTGCAAAGCCTTTTGCCATATTTCAAAAAGATTGTCAAAACTATATTTTGCATTTGCAGGGCTTGTAGACGGCAAACAAACGATATCTACACCGTCAATTTTGTGTTTAAACATGCTTTTTGCCTTGTTGCCGTTTAACACAATGCATTTGACTTTGCTGTTTTTTATCAAAGCAGGAATATTGTTTGGCACTGCATTTGTAATGGCACTGTCAAGCGAACCAACTCGCTCGCACAAACCGATGGTATCCCACAGACCAACGCCGTTGTTTAACAGCATTTGTTTTTTTAAATTATAATCTGCCGAAAACTCACGCCCAAACAACTTGAACATAATGCGCCAGAATCTGTTTTGTTTGTGAGCATAATATTCCCCTTGTTCCAGCGATTTTATACTTGGGCAAGACCCGAGAATGAGTATTTTACAGTTTTTATTAAAAATGGGGTCAAAACTTTTTATCATAAAATTTTTAGTATAAAAATATTACACGGATAAAAGGCTTCTCCTTTTAAAGGAGAGGCTCCGACGACAGTCGGTGGTGAGGTTAAACACCCCAACCTCATCCGTCTGCTATAAAAGCAGACACCTTCCCCTTGAAAAGGGGAAGGCTTTAAAAAACAATAATCTTATTATGCTTCATTTGACAGAAAGACTTTTATAACTCAACTTTACAGATTGTTTTAATATAAAAGTTATTTTACAAACTCAACAACAAGTCGAGATATTTTGCACATTCTTGTTTTGCGCCGTCAAGGTCATGGTCGAGATATTTGCCACATCAATTATTTGCGCACCCGGCACGTAGTCGAACTCCTGCACCTTTTTGAGTGACTCGATGAGCAGATTTTTTGCATCGTCTTTGGTCATATTTGTTGTGAGCAAATAAAAACCCGTTCTGCAACCCATTGGTCCAAAATAAATGATGTCGTCTTTTTTGTCGCTGTTGCGCAAAATTGTTGCAAGCAAATGCTCAACAGAGTGGCCTGCTGCACAATCTATATAATCCCCTTCGTTTGGCCTTTTAAACCTGAGGTCAAAGGTAAAAACGCCGTTTTGTTCGTTTGAAAAATAAAAGCCTGGCATTAAAGTATTGTGATCTTTTTGAAAAGATTTAATTTTTTCCATAAATTACCTCTATCACTTGTGGAATAATTTTTGCATAGCAATCTATTGCGTTTATTTCCATTTCATTAAACTGACTTGCGCCGTTTTCGTCAACCATGTTAGACACGCTTTTTACCGAAACAACGTCAACGCCAAGCAACGCACACACCTGTGCTATTGCGCCCATTTCCATGTCTTCTACCACAAGGTCACACTCACGGCAATAACACCAGTTGTCATAGTTAAATTTAAATGCGTCTGTCGTTGCCAGTCGACCTGTTTTAAAGCCAAGTTTAACAAACTCGTCTATATATTTTTGTGTGAGTGGAATATGCCTGTCGTTAAAGTTAGAAAGCTGACCACGGTCGATGCCGTTTGGCAAACTGAGGTCAAAGTCATATTGCATGGCACTTGTGCCAACAACAATGTCACCAAGTTTAAGTTGCGGGTCTATTGCACCAACAACGCCAAAGTTTAAAATAACTGTTGCACCATATTTTAAAATGCAAAGCGTTGCACCAAGTGACGAATTGACTTTGCCAATGTCGCTCACGCAAAGCACTGCTTTTTTGCCAAGCAAATTGCCCACGTAAAATTGTTTTTTTGCAAACGTTTCGTTTTTAACCTCTGTCATAAGGTCAAGCACAGGTTTTGCCTCGCTTGCCATTGCACAAACTATACCAAGCATAACACTCCTTAAATTTCTACAAAAATTCTGTTGCCCGTTTTGTCAAAAGACACAAGCCTTTTTACACCCAGGGTTTTAAGGTGAGCCACTATGTTGTCAAAATCAAACCCAAGCGAATCTGTCACGTGTGCATCGCTTGACAACACAAAATCAAACCCACATGCCAAAAACTCGGTTATCAAAAAGTCGGCAGGATAAAGACCGCCCTTGCCTTTAAATTTGCGGTTTGCATTTATTTCTACCAAACAGCCACAGCCCTGCAACCTTTTTATTGCATCTTTTGCAATTTGTTCATATTGCTTTTGCACGTTGCCAAAATCACCGTATAAACTGACAAGGTCAAAGTGCCCGATTATAGTCGGTTTTGTTTTTTGCACCATGTCTACAACCGTGTCGTAATAACTTTGGGCAACTGCCAAAATATCGTTGTTAAAACCCTCGGCAAGCAACTTTAAAAAAGTTTCTTTAGATTCGTCAAGTGCAAATACCTTGTTTTTGTTTACGTCAAAAACAGACATATATTGTCCATTTATTGCAAGATAGTGCACAGACCCTATCGTATAGTCAACTTTTTCGTCTGGCATTGTGCCAAAAGCGTCTGCCTCGATGCCAAGCATAAGGTTTATTTCGTTTTTATATTTTTGTTTTAAACGCAAAAACTCCTGTTTAAAGGCGTTAAAGTCTTTTATGCAATAGCTTTGGTCAAACGGCGTAAAAGAGTGTGGCGAAAAGCCAAGTGTTTCAAACCCCTTGGCAATTGCGTTTTGCGTCATTTGTTCCATAGTGCACTTTCCGTCACAAAACTGTGTGTGGGTGTGCAAATTGCATTTATAAACCATTGTTATTGCATTTTCTCCTGTTTAACTTTTTTGTCAACAATGTGGCGACGAGCAAGTTCGTCTCTTATTTCGTTGAGCGAAATGCCATATTCTACCATAAGCACCATTACGTGATAAACAAGGTCGCAAATTTCATAAACAGTTTCTGCCTTGTCGCCACCCTTTGCGCCAATGATAACCTCTGTGCATTCTTCGCCAACTTTTTTGAGTATTTTGTCCAACCCTTTTTGGAAAAGATAAGTTGTATAACTGCCCTCTGGCATAGTTTCTTTTCTGCCAACAAGCATTTTATACAAATTGTCAATAGCAAATTCTTTTTCATCTTCGTTTACAAAAACAGGTTTTGTAAAACAGCTTTCACTGCCCGTGTGACATGCAGGGCCGTCTTTTTTAACTTCTACCACCAAAGCATCGTTGTCACAATCGGTTGTGATTGACACAACGTGCTGATAGTTGCCAGAAGTTTCGCCTTTAAGCCACAGCTGTTGTCTGCTTCGGCTATAAAAACAAGTGAGTTTTGTGTCTATCGTTTTTTGAAGGCTCTCTTTGTTCATATATGCAACTGTAAGCACCTGCTTTGTATAATAATCTGTAACAACTGCAGGGATAAGACCTTTTTCGTCAAACTTTAAACTTTGAATATCTATCATAACAAATCTCCTTTTATAACCTTACAGGCACACCGTCGTCTGCAAGCAATTTTTTTAAATTTTTTATATCAACCTGTTTAAAATGGAATATAGATGCTGCAAGACCTGCATCGACCTTTGGACAAGAACGGAACAAATCTATAAAGTGCTGTTCGCAACCTGCACCACCAGATGCAATAATTGGTATAGACAATTTTTGACCAATTTTGTCGAGCATTTCAATATCAAAACCACCTTTTACGCCATCGGTATCAATACTGTTGAGCACAAGTTCGCCTGCGCCTTTTTCCTGCCCCATATATGCCCATTCGACTGCATCTATGCCTGTGCACTCTCTGCCACCTTTTGCAAACACAACAAATTTGCCGTCAACACGCTTTACGTCCATAGAAAGCACAACGCACTGGTTGCCATATTTTTTTGCAGCCTGTTCGATAAGCATTGGGTTTTTTATTGCGCCACTGTTTACGCTGACTTTGTCTGCACCGGCTTTAAGCACACGGTCAAAATCGTTAACAGTGTTTATGCCACCACCAACGGTAAGTGGAATAAAAATGATTTTTGCAACGTCACGAAG
>JAFVQA010000055.1 GCA_017505015.1 Clostridia bacterium | reverse complement strand
GTAACGCTCTCGGTTGCCGACAAGCCAATGCACGCTATCAACAAAAACATAACACCTGTGTTAGGATACTCGTGGGCGATAGGCTCAATGCTTGCGTGTTTTGTTTTTGCTTGGCCTCAGTTTGCTCTTGGCGTTGCTGCAATTACGCAAAACATAGCAAATACTGGCTCTGCACCAACGCTTGCAACCGAAATTGCAATTACTGCAACACTTTTTGTAATCGCAATTATAATGACAACCATCTACGCACGTGGTGGCAAAGGTGTAAAGGTTTTTGAAATATTTATAAAACTCTCGGTTGCGGCAATAGTTGTGTGCTTCTTCGGAGTGGTAATTAGCCTTACAATTGGTGGAAAAATTGATTGGGGTAGAGTTGCCGAAGGATTTGTGCCAAACTTCTCTGTTTTCACAAGCCCAAGTGCCGACTTTATGGCTTACATAAACAAGCTTGATTCAGTTGGTGCAAAATTCTGGTCGGATATGATTGTATCGCAACAGATTGACGTTGTAATCTCGGCAGCAGCAATGGCAGTTGGAATAAATATGACATTCCTTTTCCCCTACTCTATGCTAAAAAAAGGTTGGGATAAAGATTTTCGTGGCCTTGCAATTTTCGACCTCGCAACAGGTTTGTTTATACCATTCTTGCTTGCAACATCGTGTATTGTTATTGCAGCAGCTTCGCAATTTCATGCAACTGCTGCACAAGGATTGGCTATATCAAAAATTGTCGATGGCAAACTTCAGCCAGCAATCGTAAATGGCGTTGAAGTAAAACCTGCACAAAACCTCGTTAGTGGCTACATTCAACTTTTGGATAAACGTATAGAGCATTCACTTGGTGCAGAAAAATTCAGCAAACTCACAACTGCACAAAAAGATTTAGCACGCAACGGATTGACAAAAGAAGAAAAAGATATGGCTGCAATGCTCGTAAAACGCGATGCGTCAAATTTGTCTGAAACACTTGTGCCGTTAGTTGGCGAAGATGTTGCCCGATACATTTTCGGCTTTGGCGTTTTAGGTATGGCAATGAATGCTGTTTTGATGAATATGCTTATATGTGGTTTATGCTTTAGCGAAATATTCAAAAAAGGTGGAAATGCAAAATGGCATATTGCAGGGTCGTCGCTTATCGCTATTTCGGCAACTGCATCGATATTCTTCAAGGGTGCAAGAATGTGGCTTGTAATCTACGCTGGTGTTATGGCTGCTGTTCTTTTGCCGATAGCTTATGGAGCATTCTTGTTGATTATGAATAGCAAAAAAGTTCTCGGTAGTGAAACACCTAAAGGTAAGTCGAGACTATTGTGGAACACACTTATGGGTTGTTCGCTTGTAGCAAGCTCGGTAGCAAGCGTCTGGGTTCTCTACGGGAAAATTGGTATTGCAGGTCCGATAGCGTTTGCTGTGTTCTTTGCAGTAGTAATAATTTCGGCAATTGTATTTAAGAAAAAACATTCGTAAAAAAATGAACGAACTTTTTAACATCAAAGATAAAGTTATTGCAATAACAGGTTCAACTGGCGTGTTGGCTGGCGAAGTTGCAAGATACCTTGCAAGTCAAGGTGCAAAAATCATATTTATGGGTAGAAGCCAAGAAAAGCTCGATGTAGCAATGGCAACTCTTACAAATAAAGACGACCACCTTGCTTGCGTTTGCGATGTGCTCGATAGACCTGCGCTTGAAAAGGCTCGCGATGCAATTATGCAAAAATACGGCAAGTTAGATGCCCTCATAAACGGAGCTGGTGGAAATATGGCAGG
>JAFVQA010000054.1 GCA_017505015.1 Clostridia bacterium | reverse complement strand
GCTGCTCCAACTGCAACATATAAAATCACTCCACGTGTAATCGAAGTTGTTCTTAAAGATCAAAAGAACGTATATAACGGAACTGAAATATTCGATATTAAAGAAACATCTCAATTCTATGAAATCAAAACTGCAGATAATCAAAGTCATAAGTTTGATCAAGGCAAAATCATTGCTATCACTAAACAGACTGCAGGTTCAGACGTTGGCAAATATGACCTTACTGCAACTATCGTTAACAATAACTATACTTTTGCAGAAGGAAATACTTTCATTCAAATAGATGCTTTTGAAGTATTAAGGCGTGAAATATACGTTGATGCGATTAAAACAGGCGTTTATAACAAAGGTGTTCATAGTTATAGTTATAATTCAGAAATTGAGCTTAGCGAAGAAACAACTCATAAAATTTCTTTCACATATGCAACTTCTGGTGTTAACGTAGGCAACTATGCTTTGAATGCAACTTTCAACGGCGAAGACTTTGAACAGTCAAGTTTGTCAACAGTTGTTGTAAGCAATCTTTCTTTCAGCGATGGAACAAACGACGTAAAAGCAAGCAATTACAGCATTGTTTACAATTTGTCTGCTGATATCACACCTGCTGACCTTAAAGTAGAAGCGACAAAACTTTCAACAGAATATAATGCACAAGCACAATATCCAACTTTGTCAATTTTGGGTGTTGACGATTGTGATGAGCAAAATATTGCAACAATTTCTTATAGCAACGATACTTTAAACTGGGCAACAGAAAGCGAATTTACTGCAAGTGAGTTTGCAATGAAAAATGCCGGTGTTCATAAAGTTTACGTTAAAGTTGTTGCACCAAACTATAAAGAGTTTGTTACAGAACAACAATCTTTCGAAATAACAAAAGCACCGTTGCGTGTAACAGTTGCAGATATTCAGGTTGTTTATGGTGATAACATTCAAGACAGCCAATATCAACTTGTTTATAATCAAGAAGATTTCTTTGGTTCAGATAACGAACAAAATTCTGTAACTGCTCCTGCAAACGTAAAAGACTATTTCAAACACGAAACCTATATACCTACAAGAGAATTTGGTTGGGAAAAAGAAGTAAGTGTTCTGCTTGGAGCAAGCAAGCTTAATTCTGCGAACTATAACATTCAACCAACTTCAGGCACAATAAAAGTTGTTAAACGTGACGTTATTGTCACTCTCGATGGTTTGAGTGGTGTTTATGGCAACGAAAAGCTCAACGTAAAAATAGCCAGCGTTGGCGGCAAGGGCATGGCAAACTACCAGCAATATTCTGCACTTTCCCTCAAATATTTGTTGGATGGTCAGCAATATTCAGCAAGTATGGGTGCTAAAGATTATGCCATTACTTTTGATGCTCAATCAGCAAACAAAAACTATAACGTAACAATAGATGCAGAAACAAGCAAATATACAATTGAAAAACGCACTGCAAAAATTCAATTTAATGGCACAACAAGTGTAAGTGGTGAATTTACAGGTGCAATCCATACTTTTGCAAAAACAAAAATAACTGCATTAAATCTTGTCAGTGGTCACGTTGTTTCAGATGATAGCACTGTTTCTACAGTTGCCGCAAAACAAGGTGTTTACGAAGGAAACAACGGTTTTGATTTTAACATTACAATCAATGACCCAACTGCAGAGGTTACTTCAAACTATAACTTCGACCTTTCAGAAGTTATTTATACAATCACAAATGCAACTTTTACTGCTCCAACAATTAAGTTGAACGACAATGTTGTTACAAACCCAACTGTTTCAACTGCAGAAGTTTATACTGCGGCAAATCACATTGTTAAAGTAACAGTTGACAATACACTTTATGGCGAAGCTAACTCTGCAAGCGTAGCTTATGCAATAAATATAGCTAATGATCGTCATGAACCAGCAGACGGTGAGTTCTCAGCCACTCTTCCACAAATCAAAGATGCAGGTGATTATGAAATCTGGTATTTGATTAAAGATAAAAATGGCGACTACAATCCATTAAAAGGATATTGCCTGGTTACAATCAACAAAGCACAATTGGCAATTTCTGTAGAAGGCGTTGCGCCAATTACTTATGGTGACCCACGTCCAACGTTTGAATTGATTTATAGCGGTTTGCTGGGTGATGATGCAAATAATTTGCAATCTGTTTTTGTTGCAGGCAAACAACCAAAAATTGTTTATGGATATAACCAAGGTAGCAATGCAGGTGAATATCCTGTAACAATCGAAGGTGCTACAAGCGACAAGCCACAAGCTGCAAACTACGAAATAACAACTAGTGGCACAAAATTGGTTGTAAACAAAAAAGCCCTTTCACTCGATGGCAAAATCAGTGGCTATGAAGGTGAATATGACGGAAATTACCACAGTGTTACAGTCAGCCAGGATATTATTGACCTTGTTGGCGAAGCAAACGTGGTTTATTCAAACGACAACAAATTTATCAATGCAAATGCAGAAGGATATAGTGTAGGCGTTGTAGTTAAAGAATCAACAAACTATTTGTCTGCAAGCGCAACAGCTACTGTAATTATCAACAAGAGAACAGTAAAAGTATCTTTCGAAAACGAAACAGAAAATATCATTTATGGTTCAAAACCATCACTCACACCACAATACGATGGTTTTGTTAAAGATTCAGACAATAAAATAAACAACAGCAATATCGTTTATAAAGTAGACGGTAACATTTACAATGCAAACGTATATCTCAATGCGAGTGCAAATGCATATCAGTTTACTGTTGATCAAATCAAAAACTTCAATGATCAAAACTACGTTCTTGATTTTAGCAGTGCAAAAACGGCTGTTTCTGTTGAAAAACAACGAGTAAAAGCAAGCATTTCTGCTGCAAGCGAATCAAGCTACTATGGTGATACAACACAGCAAGTTTTGGCAAGATATCAAGTAAAATACAGTCTTGAAAATGGCAATGAGGTTGGCATACCTGCTGGTATAAACCTTTCTGTTTACACAACTTATACACAAGGTAACAATATCAGTGATTATGACCTTGTTTACTTTGATAACAACGAATCAAAAGTTATAAATGACGGTGAACAGGTAGAAAGCACAAACTATATCGTTACTGTGGCTAAAAACACAGTTCACATCAATCAACGTGCACTCACAGTAAACGTTGGAAATACAGGTCATACTTATGGCGAAAATGAAAGCGATTTGTCTGCGATAATCAGTTATGAAGGTCAGGCAAATCTTCCAGACCCAGAAATAAGTTTGGCAATCTTGTCACAACAGGCAAGAATGTTTGCTTTGCGTTCAGCTCAACCACTCAATGCAGGTGACTACGCAATAAGTGTTTATTACACAAATGAAAACTACAAAATCACCTTCGTTGGCAAAATCGGAAATGTTGATGTAAATCAAACGATAGAGGCAACACAAGATGGCAGCAATGCAATTTCTGTTGCAGAGTATACTGTTGAACCAATGCAAATCACAGTAAACGTTTGGAATGGCAACAGTGCTTATGGCACGTTGACAGACGGTGACAAACTTTACGAAGTTCCTCAACTTGCATATGGTCAACAAGAAGACGTTCTCGATCTTTCTGTAACAAGTCTTGTGGGCAAAGATGCAACAACCCATGATGTATCATTCAGTTACAACAACCCTAACTATCAAATCGTTGTTTTCAACACAGTTTCAAAAGAAACATTCTCTGTAGAAAGTGGTGCAGAACAACCGGTTGTTGTTTCACAACACACAATCACAAAACAAAACGTAAGCATTTCTGTTTCTGCAGAAAACGTTATTTACGGCTATGATCAAACGTTTAACTTTATAGCACAGGTAAACGGCGAAGACTATGGTTTGATTGATAACAACAATTTGTCTGCAACGTTGCAAATTTACAAACTTGCAGCAGGCAGTGCAGAACTTGTTGATACAATTTCAAACGTTGCTGTAT
>JAFVQA010000053.1 GCA_017505015.1 Clostridia bacterium | reverse complement strand
TATGCCCAGCATGCGTATACACTTCTCCAGAAATCGCAAACGTTGGTTTGACAGAAGAAGAATGTGCAGAACGTGGCATCGAAATCGAAGTTGGCAAATACAACATGGCTGGTAACGGCAAATCTATGATCGTTAACCAAGCTGGTTTCGTTAAAGTATTGTTCGAAAAAGGCACAGAAAAAATGCTTGGCGCATCAATGCTTTGCAACAGAGCAACTGACATCATCGGCGAACTCGCTGTTTGCGTTGCAACTGGCATGACAAGACATCAATTCCTTAAAACTATCCACCCTCACCCAACTGTAGTAGAAGGTGTTATGGAAGCGGTAGAAGCAAGCGAAGGTATGTCAATTCATACACCAAAAGCAAGATAACCTATTGACTTTAAGTTATTTTTGCAATATAATTAAAAAAATTAAATTGTTAAAGCAAAAAAATGCTTTAAACGGAGGATTTTATTATGGCTAAAATTATCGTAGAAGGTATCTGGGCTGAAGAAGGCAAAATTGGTATCACTGCAGAAAAAAGAGAAGAACTCGGCGAAATCGGTTACATCGAACTTCCAGAAGTTGGTGCAGAAGTTGCTGTTGGCGACAAAGTTTGCGAAGTAGAAACTATCAAAGAAGTTGTTGATATCCTTGCTCCAATCGCTGGTAAAATCGTTGCTGTAAACGAAGATTTGGATGATCCAGCTGCTCTTAACGAAGATCCAGACAACACTTGGATTTGCGAAATTGCTTAATCATACTGTTATTGCAATTTAAAGGCAGATTAACCTTAATTCAATAATAAAGCACGGCTCACGCCGTGCTTTTTTATTTTTTGTTTTGTGAAAAAAAATTGTTGCATATATAATTTAAAAAACCTGTATCGCAAATTACCCATCCACACTTTTGGCATATTGACCGTGTTTTTGCCCTCTGCTAAAATATAATTACAAAACAAAAGGGAGGGCTGTTTTATGTTTAAAATTTGGCTTTTGATGCCCGTGTTGGTGTAATCTGGCTTTGCAAAGATTTGATTAATTTGAGCAAATAACGTTTATAACCCGAACTGGTGCAGTATAACGCATAGTGGCACTTGATGAGCCTTGTTAACAAGCATTTTACTCGTGATAGTGTGCCTCTGCATTTTGTTAGTGCCTTGCAAACTTTATATAACAATTAAGCCATATACAGAGCTTGCTCTTGGGTACTTTTTAAGTACCTATGACATACCTGTTGAGGCAATTGTTCCTTCTTCGTCCCATATCAAATCGGGGTCGGGCACAATCATGCAAGGGTAAGGGTTTTGTGGCAGATTTTTAAGGTCGATTTTGTCTTTTCGTTCTTTCATATATCTTCTCCTTTTTTTTAGTTAGTATATGAAAAAATAAAATATGTATACAAAAAAAGTCTTTCGTTTTGCGAAAGACTTTTTGTTTTGTCACACGACGTTTGCCTGTTTTTGTTTTCGTTTTTCAATCAGCCTCAACACCGTTGGTCTGTTAAATCGCTGAATTGCAATAAACTGTGCGTCAAACAACATTGCCAAAACTGCAGCTGCAAAAAATATCCAGAACAAACCCCAGGGTATTGCAAACAACAGGGTAGAAAGCGAAATCAACTCGTTTATCCAGTGGTCGGTTTCTACCTTGGACATATTGTTGGCAACCTGTTCCAAACTGTTTTTGCGAAGGTCGAACAACTCTGGCTCGTAGGTGAGTGCTTTTCGTTTCCATTTTTTTACCAGCAGAATTTTGTATATCCAGCTTTCAAAAAACCTTTGCTTAAACCACCAGTGCCTGTGCGTTATTTTAAGTTTTTTTGTCAGTTTGCCAAACATAATGCGCAACCACAACTGATATGCAATAGTGAAAGTGATTATGCCAACAATCAAAACGGCATAAATGCTCCATATTTTTGCATAATACAAGGCAAAACAAGCCACCGCCAAAACAAAGGCAAAAGCTATCACGCAATCAATTATTATTGCAGGGCCACTTTTCTTTTTTGCCATAATTTTTCTCCATTAAAGGGTCAGTCACCTTTTTTAAAAAACACAGCGCTAATCAAAAGCGAAACAACGCCACTCCAAACGAACAAAACGCTAAAAATGCCGAGCATTGTCGTTACAAATGGTTTACCAACTTCTTTGTGCCAAACAAGGCTTATGCCTGCTTCTGTGGCAAAGTGATAAAAAAAGTAAGTAAATACAATCAAAAAAATGCCAATGCAAAGTGCAATTATGCCAAATTTAAAAAAGTTTTTTCTCGTCATAAAATCTCCATAGCCGAAAAAACCTGCGTTGCTTTGTCAACAAGTTTGTCAAAAGCAACGTCTGTTTGCAGGTCGTGTTGTGTTGGTGTGCCATTGCACGTGCAAAATATTTTGTCAATGCAAGGTGTGCTTTGCAAGTCAGATATTCCGCAAAAAGCAACAACTTTTTTGTTGTGTTTTTTTGCAAGTTGGGCTACCACGTGTGGGGCTTTTCCAAACAAAGTCTGGTTGTCAATTTTTCCTTCACCAACTACCACGAGGTCAGCTTTTGTTATTCGTTCTTCAAGCTTTGTTGCCCGTGCAATTATTTGTGCACCAGACTGCAACGTTGCCCCCAAATATGACAAAAAAGCAAAACCCATTCCACCGGCAGCACCTGCACCAGGGGTGTCTGCAAAATCCGTGTTGGTTGCTTGTTTTGTCAGTCGTGCATAGTTTTGCATCCACAAATCCATTTCGTTTGCCATTTGTGGTGTTGCACCTTTTTGTGGCGCATATATCTTACTGCAACCGTTTGCCCCACAAAGAGGGTTGGTTACGTCACACGCAACTACAAACTCGCATTGTTCAAGCAAAGGGTTTTTGTTTGATATGGATATTGTGCAAAGGTCTTTCAACCCGTTTGCACCAAAAGTAACCTGGTTGCCGTTTGTGTCTAAAAAATCAAAACCAAGTGCCTGCAACATTCCAATTCCGCCGTCGTTTGTGGCACTGCCACCAATGCCGACAATGAATTTTCTGCATCCGCTTTTTATTGCATGCAAAATTGCTTCGCCAACGCCAAAAGTGGTTGCAACAAGTGGGTTTTTGTTTTGCCCAACAAGTTCAAGTCCTGCGCACGAAGCCATTTCTAAAACGGCAAGGTCACCAAGCCTGCAAAACATACATTGTGTCTGTTTGCCAAGGGGACCTGTCACTTTAACGGCAGTTTTCGTTGCATTTGTTGCTGTCAAAAAAGCGTCTACAGTGCCTTCGCCACCATCTGCAATGGGGCACAGGTCAACCGTGGCATTTGCCTTTGAAAGAAAAATGCCTTTGGCTATTGCCTGACCTGCCTGTATACTTGTTAAACTGCCCTTGAAAGAGTCGGTTGAAATGAGAACGTTCATAAATGTTAAAAAATCAAAAAGGTTTTTGTTATTTTGTCAAAATCGTTTTGCAAAATTATTTCGTCAAACAAATTTGCACAAACCACCTGCGACCAAAAAGAAAAATTCGTTTTGTTGCAAGGGTCTTGCTTTTTATATATCGTCCAGCCGTTTTTGTCAAAAACAAAAATATATTCCACCTGTTTTGTGCACATTGCAAGTGAAACAGGCTGATTATATTCTTCAAAAATAAAGTGAGCGTGTTGTGCAAAATCAACAGCCTGTTGTTTGCCAATCAACTGCCATACGGCAACGTTGTTTCTTTTTAACGAATCTATAAACCCAAACGAACTTTTGTGGTTTAGGTTTCGGCTTATTTTGTGCAAAATTTCGTTGTTTTCGTTGTATAAAACGGCTTTCATTCCTTCAATTTCAACACGGTCAATCTGTTGTGCCAAAATTTGCTTTTTGCCAAATTTAT
>JAFVQA010000052.1 GCA_017505015.1 Clostridia bacterium | reverse complement strand
TACAGCCTGCCAAAGAAAAAACAAACGTGACCGAACTGCTTGCACAAACTGTGTTGCAGTATGAAGAAGTTTTAGAAAACAAAAAAATAAATCTTGACTGCGATTTTGACGATATCGTTATGGAAACAATACCGTCTTATCTTGAAATAGTGTTTAGCAACCTTGTGTCAAACGCAACAAAGTTTACGCCAGAGGGCGGGGATATTTTTGTGTCACTAAAACAAAGTGACGACAAAATTGTGTTTTGCACAAAAGACACAGGCTGTGGCATATCCAACGAAGTGGGGGCTCGCATTTTTGAAAAGTTTTTTCAGGCAGACAGCAGTCACTCACAACAGGGCAACGGACTTGGGCTTGCTTTGGTAAAAAAGGTTGTGGACAACCTGGGTGGCGAAATTTCGGTCAGCAGTCAGCTTGGCAAAGGCACAACCTTTGTGGTGACTTTTTTTAAATGATGAACAAACAACTTTTTTACAAACTAAAAAGACCAACGGGTTTTTTGTTGGCAACAATATATATTGTCACTGCGATATTTATATCGGGTGCAATAGCCATTTTGTTTGCAGACCAAAGCAAACTTTTGGTTGCAATTTGTGCATATGCATTGTATGCATGTGCAGCGATTTCACTTGCATATACAACCTATACCATTGTGATATATGCACCTGGGCTTGGAAAAAGGGCAAGACAGTGGGCAAAAAAAGTGCCCGTGCTTGACAAACTTTTGCAAAACTACAACTTTCGCACTTTGTTTTTGGCAACGCTGACAACTGTTCTTACAATTTTTGTGGCAGTGGTGCATGCATGGCTTGGTTTGCAACAACAATCAATATGGTATGGTGCGTTGGCAGCCTATTATATATTGCTCATTTTGCTCAAGGCAACGGTGCTTTTGTCACAAAAACGCAACGACGTGTGCATAAACAAAACACAAAAACAATGCAAAAGTTATCGCAACTGCGGTGTGTTTTTGCTTGTGCTTAACGTTGCTTTGTCATCGGCTATTGTACAAATGATTTTTGACGGTCAGGCATTTGTATACCCTGGGTGGACTGTTATTGCCTTTGCGCTTTATGCCTTTGTTAAAATTGCTGTGGCAATTTTTAACGTGTTTAAAGCAACCAGATATGACAACCCTGTGGTGCAGGCAATTCGCAACGTAAACCTTGCCGATGCATTCGTTTCAATTTTGGCGTTGCAAACTGCACTGCTGTGGAGTTTTGGCGACGGCAGTATAAACGTGTCGCTGTTTAACACCATTACCGGTTGTGCCGTTAGTTTTGGCATTGTTGCGATTGGTGTTGTTATGATAATACGCTCGAAAAAAATTATGGAGAAAAACAATGGATAAATTTGACTATACCTACAAAGCAATTAACGAAAATGAGCGAAAAGAAGTTGAATATATTAAAAGACAATATCAGCCTGACCCACAAATTGACGGTCTTGCAAAATTGCGCAAACTGCACAACAAAGTCAACGGCAATGCAATGACAGCAGGGCTTGTATCAGGTGTTGTTGGCGTTTTGTTGTTTGGTGGTGGTCTTGCTCTTGTGCTTGAGTTTGCAATGGTGTTTTTTGGCATTGTTTTGTGTGTGCTTGGCGTGCCACCAATGGCGTTTGCCTATCCACTTTATAAAAAGGTGCTTGAGCGTGGCAAAGCAAAATATGGCGACGAAATAATATCTCTCACCGAGCAACTGCTTGGCAATCAGGATGAAAACTAACCTGTGTGAGTGATTGAAAAAAAGATAAATAAAAAATGATATACAAACAAAAAAAGACACGATATTTT
>JAFVQA010000010.1 GCA_017505015.1 Clostridia bacterium | reverse complement strand
TCGGCTGGTTCTTTGGCTACGTTTCACTCAGTTACGTAGAAGTGCTCATTCTTGTTTGTGTGGCACAGTTTGCATATCCGTTTATGTCACTTCTTACAAAACTTTTCAACAAACTTGAAATAAAATAAAAAAAGCGAGTTTTTTCAACTCGCTTTTTTATTTTTCTTTTTTTGTCTTTTTTTCTTTTTTCTTTTCTTCTTTAATTTCTTTTTCGCGCTGTTTTTCTTTTTCTTTTTGTTCACGCATTTCTTCGTCTATCTTGTCTTGATATTCTTTGTCGATAGAGGCGTGCAAACCAATTACTTTTTGTGCATACAACAGGTTGGCAATAGAAATTGTAACTGCTTTTAAACCAAATTTTGCATTGTCTGGCATTTCTTCTTCTACAAATTGCTTTTTTGAGAGCAAACAACAGTTTATAAAGGCAACTTCAAGTTCGTTGCAAAAATAGGCGTATGCTTCCAGTTCGTTTTTGCATTTGAGCTGGTGGTTCACTGCAGACTTTATTTCGTCCATAGACAAAACCTGCTTTAAAAAATATATTGCGCAAATATATGCAATGTGTGTTGCGCCATATTTTTTTCCTTTTGGGGCAGGCATAATGCCGTGTTTTACATAGTTGTTTATCATAGATGGGGTAATCAGGTTTGCATTTTCATCTTCAAACACGTTGAGCGATTTGTTCACGTAGCTCACAACCTGGTCCATATACAAACCAAAATCGGGCAAATCTTTATACCTTGGCATATGATAGTTTTGCAACTGTGCTTCATATTGTTTCAATTGTTCAAAAAAATTTTTCTTATCCATAAATATACTATATCATCAACTTGAAAAAATATCAATAAAATTCAAAAAACAACTTGACATAATTGTTTTTATTATGTAATATAGTTTTACAAACTAGATAAGGTGATTATGAAAACAAAAACAGTGGCATTATTCGGCGACTCACTTTTAAAAGGGGTGTTGCTTGACAAAAACAACAGATATACTTTTGCAGAAGTTAACTGGGGATATATTCAAAACGAACTTGGTGTGGATATAAACAACAAGTCACGTTTTGGTTGCGACGTTACAAAGGGGCAAAAAATTGTAGACAGCGTTTTGTCTTCAAGCCAGTTTGACGTTGCCGTTGTTGAATATGGTGGAAACGACAGCGACTATTTTTGGGAACAGGTTGCTCAAGATCCATTGCAAAAACACAACCCAAAAACTGTTTTGCCCGAGTTTGAACAAAAACTTGACAGTATGGTTAAACAACTGCAAAAAAATGGCAAAAAAGTCGTTATGATGAGCTTGCCTCCGATAGAACCAAAAAGATATTTAAAATGGATATCTAAAAACGACAAAAAAACAAGCGACAGTATAATGCAGTTTTTGGGTGACGTGGAAATCATCTATCGCAGACAGGAGATGTATAGCAACACAGTCACAAAGGTTGCATATAAAAACAGTTGCGATTTTGTTGACGTAAGGCAAAAGTTTTTGCAAAGTGACAACTTTCCTGACCTTATGTGTCTTGACGGCATTCATGCCAACGAAAGGGGGCAACAAGTTATAATAAACGCTTTTGTTGATTATTTCAAAAATGCAAAATTAGCGAAAGCTAATTGAGTAAATATAACTATATACACACAAAAAGGGATGAAAAAACAGGGCAGAAATGCTCTGTTTTTCATTTTTATGCAAAAAGTGACAAATTTTGCATATAAATTTAATTTTGCTATTGACAAACTATATCTGATATTTTATATTTTAAAGGTATTAAAATTTTTGGAGGAAAATTTGTTATGGTACAAATTTTGGTACTTTTGCCACCTATCATAGCAATTGGTCTTGCCCTCATCACTAAAGAAGTTTATTCATCACTCTTCATTGGTGTTGTTGTTGGTGCATTGCTTTTTGTTTTGTCTGGTGGTGCAGATTCAGGATTTTTTGCCGGCACAGGCGAATGGTCTTGGAACTTTAATATCATCGAAGTTTTGAAAACAACTATCGAAGAAATCTCTGCAACTGTTGACTCATACAACATGGGCATTTTGTTGTTCTTGGTTTTGCTTGGCATGTTGGTTGCTTTGGTTACAAAAGCAGGTGGCTCAAAAGCATACGGTGACTGGGCTACAACAAAATTCAAAAGCAAAAAATCAGCTTTGCTTGCAACAAGTGCTCTTGGTGCAATCATCTTTGTAGACGATTACTTCAACTGCCTTACAGTTGGCACAGTTATGAACCCTGTTACAGACAAACACAAGGTTTCTCGTGCAAAACTTGCATACATCATTGACTCTACAGCTGCTCCTATCTGCATCATTGCCCCTGTATCAAGTTGGGGTGCTGCAATTACAGGCAACATGACTGTAAATAATGCCTTTGGTGTTTTCTTGCAAACAATTCCTTTCAACTTCTATGCTTTGCTTACAATCATCTTTTTGATTGCAATCGTTTGCCTCAACATTGACTTTGGTCCAATGAAAGCAATCGAACAACTCGCACAAGAAACAGGCGACCTTGGCAATACTCAAGGCGAAACAATCAAAACAGAGTTTGAAATCAGCTCAAAAGGCAAAGTTATCGACCTTATCGTTCCTATCGTTGTTCTCATTGTAGGTGCAATTTTTGGTATGGTTTATACTGGTGGTCTTTTTGAAGGTGAAACTATCATCGATGCATTTACAAACTGCGATGCTCCTGTTTCTCTCAACATGGGTGCTATCTTTGGTTTGGTTGCTGCTCTCCTTATGTATTTGCCACGCAAAATCATCACTGCAAAAGAATATATGGATAGTTTGTTGCAAGGCTTCAAATCAATGGTTCCTGCAATAGCAATTCTCGTTTTGCCTTCCGGGCATTGCATCTGTGTGGCAAGAGTTATCAGGACCTGAACGACGGGGGATTCTTCATCGATGTCAGAACGGGCCATGTTCTGGTCTGTGACTGTGATAACGTGGCGGCAGAC